>JBDTRQ010000414.1:0-11617 GCA_039931535.1 Ignavibacteriota bacterium | reverse complement strand
CACGAGGAGGTTTCATTCTGATTAATCGCTCTTTATCTGTTGTTAGTAATCTCATTATAGGTGGTTGGATTACGGGTACAAGTGCCATATATGAATATGCTGAAATTGCAATTGCTCCAACTAATTCCGGTGCTAATTTAGATGATAGAAATATTGCGGTCGGTCCATCAGCTCCGCCAATTATACCAATTGCTGCTGCTTGCTGCGGAAGAAAATCTAAAAATAAAGCAATCATATATGCACCAAAAATACCAAGCTGAGCCGCAGCGCCAAGCAACATTAATTTTGGATTTGAGAGCAACGCGGAAAAATCCGTCATCGCACCGATTCCTAAAAATATTAATGGCGGGTAGATGCCTTTTAGCACTCCAAAGTATAAATATCCCATCACACTACCAGGTTCGTAAATACCAATTTGAAGATTTGCACCTTGGAGGTAAGGTATATTCCCAACAAGAATTCCAAATCCTATTGGTACTAATAAAAGTGGTTCATATTCTTTTGCGATCGCGAGATATATAAATATCAGACCTACGGTTAACATCACTACGTGACCAATAGTAAAGTTTGGAAATGCAGTGTATCTAAAAAACTGATTAAAACCATGTTCCATAAATTGAAAAAACTGTTGCATGGTTAAACTCCAATTTCAATAAGTACATCACCTTCAAGAACAGAATCACCTGTATTAACTTTAATAGATTTTATAATACCATCTTTATCAGCATTTATATTATTTTCCATTTTCATGGCTTCAAGCATAATAAGTTTTGTTCCAACTTTTACGCTATCTCCTACTTTAACATAAACCTGAAGAATAACACCCGGGAGTGGGGATTTAATAAAACCTGCTCCTTTTGGAGAGGTTGGTGCACTTGTTCTTTGTTCGGTTTTTCTAGATTCCGTCGAAGGAACAGCACTAGCTCGAACAAGTTTTGGTGTTTTACTTTGTGATATTACTTTGTCAACTTCAACATTGTAAACTGCGCCGTTAACTTCTATTTCTGCGATGTTGTCTTCAACATTTACAATATTAACATCGTATTTATTTCCCTGTATAGTAAATTTAAACTTTTTCATTTTTTACCTTTATAGTCTAGGATGTTGTCTTAATCCGTAAATTTTAGAACTCCATGGCGAGTAAGTTTTGGATACCTTATCGATAGTTAGCACAGTATTCTCTTTATCATGTACCTCTGCATAGTAAAGATAAAGTGCCATTGCGATTGCTGCATTTACTTCGCCAGAGATTTCTAATTCTTCATTTGTTACTTCAGGCTTTCCTTCGCGTTTTAATAATCTCTTAACATTAATATTTAATACTTTGGTAAGATTTGAAAAGATAATGTATAAGAATAAAAGCGCAACAAAGACAACAACATATCCAATTACCGTCATTCCAATTCCCCAAGGGTCAATCTGTAAAAACAGATGAGAGTTTTTATCAATAGTAACTAATGAAGTATCTGGTACCGCTTGTTGAATTAATCCTAAAAACATTTTTTAACCTTTCTTTATAATGGTAGATTAGAATGTTTTTTAGGTGGATTTACATCCTTCTTTGTTGCAAGTGATTGCAAAGCACGAATTATTCTAAACCTTGTATTCCTTGGTTCAATTACATCATCAATATATCCGTACTTTGCTGCAACATAAGGTGTTGCAAACTTTTTACGGTAATCATCTTCACGTTCTTTTACAAAATTAATTCGTTCTTCGGGGTCTGTAATTAATTGTAATTCTTTTTGATGAAGAACTTCAATTGCTCCCTTTGGTCCCATCACGGCAATCTCAGCACCTGGCCAAGCATAATTAATATCACCGCGCAAATGTTTTGAACTCATAACATCATAAGCGCCGCCATAAGCCTTGCGGAGAATTACAGTTACTTTTGGAACAGTGGCTTCTCCGTAGGCAAATAATAATTTTGCACCGTGGATAATAATTCCACCATACTCCTGAGTCGTGCCTGGTAAAAATCCAGGTACATCAACAAAAGTTACAATAGGAATATTAAATGCGTCACAAAATCTTACAAATCGTGCAGCTTTACGTGATGAATTTATATCTAAAACACCAGCAAGATAGTTTGGTTGATTTGCAACTATACCAACGGGCATTCCATTAAATCTTGCAAAACCTGTTACGATATTTGGTGCGTAATGTCTTTGGATTTCCAAAAACTCGTGTTGATCCACAACTAAGCTAATCACATCTGTTACATCATAAGGTTTGTTAGTAGCTTCAGGTATAACTGAATTAAGTGCATCTTCTAATCTGTCAATCGGATCATCACATGGTAAAATAGGTGGATCTTCTAAATTATTTTGTGGAAGATAACTTAATAGTTTTCTGATTAATGAGATTCCTTCTTCTTCTTCATCAGATACCAAATGCGCAACACCTGATTTTGAGGCATGAACCATCGCTCCGCCAAGTTCCTCTTCCGTTACTGTTTCTCCGGTTACAGTTTTTACAACTTTTGGACCAGTAACAAACATATAGCTTGCACTTTTATTCATAACAATAAAATCGGTAAGAGCGGGGGAATAAACAGCCCCACCAGCACACGGACCAAATATTGCTGATATTTGTGGGATAACACCTGAAGCTAAAATATTTCTTTGGAAAATATCTGCATATCCACCAAGTGATTTTACACCTTCTTGAATACGAGCACCACCGCTATCGTTAATACCAATAATCGGAGCGCCGACTTTCATTGCTTTATCCATTACCTTACAAATTTTTTGAGCATACATTTCAGATAATGAACCTCCGAACACAGTAAAATCTTGAGAGAAGACGTAAACAAGCCTTCCATCGATTGTACCGTATCCAGTTACAACTCCATCCGAAAGGTATGATTCTTTATCTAAACCAAAATCAATACTACGATGACAAACAAACATATCGAATTCTTCAAAGCTGCCTTCATCAAGTAAAAGTTCTAATCTTTCTCTTGCGGTAAGCTTGCCTTTTTTATGTTGAGATTCGATACGCTTTTCTCCTCCGCCAAGCTTAGCTTGCTGACGAAGCGCCATCAACTCTTTAATTTTATCTTCCATTGCCATTTGATTTACCTGTAATTTATTTTTTATCTGTCGTGCGGTCCGCCAGTACGGATTATTTCAGCATCTCTAACTTTTTATTTATTTTAAATTTAATTTAAGATTCTACTCAACCTGTTTTTCCGGTTTTTCACAAAGCTCAGTTAAAACACCAAATGTAGATTTCGGGTGAAGAAAAGCGATGTTCAAACCTTCTGCACCTTTTCTTCCTTTTTCATCAATCAGAATTACGTTTTTAGATTTTAATTTATCTAAAGAATTTTGCAATTCTTTAACCGCAAAAGCGATATGATGAATTCCTTCGCCCTTCTTTTCAATAAATTTTCCTATTGGTCCTTCAGGAGAAGTAGATTCGAGTAATTCAATTTTGGTTTGCCCAACCATAAAAAAAGCAGTCTTAACTTTTTGATCAGCAACCTCTTCAACAGCGTAACATTTTAAGCCGAGAATGTCTTCGTAATATTTTATTGCTTCATTAATATTTTTAACCGCTATGCCGATGTGTTCTATGTGTGAAATGTTCATTGTAGTTATTCTTGATTATTAATTAATATGAAATAATTCAAATCGCAACACTTTGGCAAAGTTAATGCCATGACTAAAAAAACAAAAGAAAGTTTATTTAATGATAAAAGATCAATTTGATAATTGTTAATCAATTCTTATTTGAAAGACATATTTCTTAGTTGTGAGAAATAACTGATTTGTTTAAAGCTAATCTTCTTAGTTCTCAGTTAAAAGTATAGAAAAAAAGTTATTACAAGCTTCTTGCAATAAAAAATCATTTTGTCTATTTTTACACGCTAATTTTAGAGATAATATTCTTATAAATATCTCATCTCTCTTAGATTATGCCGGGATGGCGGAACCTGCCGGTAGGCAGGTAGACGCACAGGACTTAAAATTATGTATTTCGTTTATGCAATAAAAAGGAAGAATCGTAATTATATTTATGTGGGTCTTACAAATAGCATCGGACGTAGATTAGCAGAACATAATGAAGGAACGAATAAAACAACTAAACCATACAGACCATTTAGTTTGATTTATTCAGAACAATTTGAAACGAGAATTCAAGCTCGTGAAAAAGAAAAGTTTTTAAAAGGTGGAACTGGAAGCGAGTTCTTAAAAAATTTAGCTATCTAAATTTGCCGGGATGGCGGAACCTGCCTGCCGGTAGGCAGGTTGGAAGACGCACAGGACTTAAAGTTATATATTTCGTTTATGCAATTAAAAGTAAGAATCGTAATTATATTTATGTTGGTCTTACAAATAGCATCGAACGTAGGTTAGCTGAACATAATGGTGGAACGAATAAAACAACTAAACCATACAGACCATTTAGTTTGATTTATTCAGAACAATTTGAGACCAGAATTCAAGCTCGTGAAAAAGAAAAGTATTTGAAAAGTGGTTCAGGAAAAGAGTTCTTAAAAAATTTAGCTATCTAAATTTGCCGGGATGGCGGAATTGGTAGACGCACAGGACTTAAAATCCTGTGTTCCGTTTGGGACGTGCCGGTTCGACTCCGGCTCTCGGTACAATAACAGATTAACAATTTTGTAAATCTAAATTGTTGATTAACTTGGGCTCTTAGCTCAGTTGGTTAGAGCGCCCCGATTAGATCGGGGAGGTCAAAGATTTTGTGAATTAAAATAAATTTCTATTTATTTTTTGAGTTTTCTGGGCTCTTAGCTCAGTTGGTTAGAGCGTCTGCTTGACGTGCAGAAGGTCAAAGGTTCGACTCCTTTAGAGCCCACACGAATGAAAAAAAATTTGTGTTCAGAATTGAAGGTCAAAGGTTCTCCCGAGGGGATTCCTATGGAAGACTCCTTTAGAGCCCACGAATCGAGTCACACATCGGAGTTTTATCCGATTTTTTTATAAAAAGTAATTATGATTAAAATAAAAATAACATTTCCTGATGGTGCTGTAAAAGAATTTGATAGCGGTATTACTGGATATCAAATTGCTCAATCTATTTCTAATAGATTAGCCGAAGAAGTATTAGCTGTAAAATTTAATAATGTAATCAAAGATTTACACAGACCAATCACTGAAGATGGAAGCGTTAAGTTTTTAACTTTTGATGATGCTGCAGGTAAAGAAGTTTACTGGCATTCATCATCACACTTAATGGCTCATGCTGTTCAAGATATTTTTCCTGAAGCAAAGTTTGGTGTTGGACCTGCTATTGATGCGGGTTTTTATTATGATATAGATATCAATACTCAGCTATCAGAAGATCATTTAAAACTTATTGAAGATAAAATGATTGAACTTTCAAAAACAGATAGCAGATTTGAAAGGAAAGAATTATCACAGAAAGATGCGATTGAATACTTTAAGAAGAAGGGCGATCAATACAAAGTTGAACTTCTTTCTGAAATGGATGAGACTAAAGAAAAAATAAGCATTTATAAAGAAGGTTCGTTTACAGATCTTTGTCGTGGTCCCCATTTACCTAATCCCGGTAAAATAAAATTTGTAAAACTGCTTAACGTTTCCGGTTCCTATTGGCGCGGCGATGAAAAAAACAAACAACTTCAAAGAATTTACGGTATAACTTTTCCTAAAAAGAAAATGTTGGATGAATATCTTTTTATGCTAGAAGAAGCAAAGAAAAGAGATCACAGGAAACTTGGAAAAGCGTTAAACTTATTTAGTGTTCATGAAGAGGCTGGCGCAGGACTTATTTATTGGCACCCAAAAGGTTCAAGGATAAGATTAGAGGTTGAAGATTTCTGGCGCAAAGCTCATTTAGAAAATGGATATGAGTTATTATATTCTCCGCACATGGGTAAAAGCTGGTTGTGGGAAACAAGCGGACATTTAGACTTTTATAAAGATAGTATGTACTCGGAAATGAAAGTTGATGAACAGGATTATTATATCAAACCAATGAATTGTCCTTTTCATATTATGATCTATAAAACTCACCTGCGTAGTTATAGAGATTTACCACTACGCTGGGCTGAGTTAGGAACTGTGTATCGTTATGAAAAAAGTGGAACGCTTCACGGCTTACTTCGTGTAAGAGGATTTACACAAGATGATGCCCATATATTTTGTACTGCTGATCAAATAGAATCCGAAATTATTGAAGTTATACGATTTGCCAAATATGTTTTAGGTTCTTTTGGGTTTACTGAAATGAATTATTATTTATCTACAATGCCGGAAAAAGCAGTCGGTGAACCTGAATTATGGCTAAAAGCAGAAGATTCATTGAGGAATGCATTAGAAAAAGAAAATCTATCATACGAAGTTGATGTAGGCGGCGGTGCTTTTTACGGACCTAAGATTGATATCAAAATTAAGGATGCTCTAAATCGTGAATGGCAGTTAAGTACAATTCAGTTTGATTTTAACTTACCCGAAAGATTTGAGATGACATATATTGGAGAAGATGGAAAAGAACATCGCCCATTTATGGTTCATCGTGCATTACTTGGTTCGATTGAAAGATTTTTTGGAATTCTTATCGAACATTATGGTGGTGAATTTCCATTGTGGTTGGCTCCAACCCAAGTTGCAATTATTCCCGTTTCACAAAACTTTATGGAATACGCAAATTCAGTAGCAGCAAACCTGAAGAAGAGCGGAATTAGAATTGAAGTTGACGAAAGAAATGAAAAGATTGGTTATAAAATTCGAGATTGGGAAATGCAAAAGGTGCCGTATATGTTAATTGTTGGCGAAAAGGAAAAAGAAGCTAATACAGTTTCCGTAAGAAAACACAAAGAAGGGGATAGAGGCTCTTTGGCTTTAACAGAATTTATTGATAAAATTGCATCCGAAATTAAAAACAAAGTTTAATCATATTTAGAGAGGTTTCGCATCGCTGGTAAACAAACTGTTCGCATAAATGAAGAAATTAGAGCTACTAAAGTTAGAGTTATAGATGTTGACGGTGCTCAATTAGGTGTTTATACTGTTAGAGATGCAATTAAATTATCCGAAGAACGTGGGCAAGATCTTGTAGAAATAGCCCCGCAAGCAGTACCTCCTGTTTGTAAAATTATTGATTTTGGTAAGTTCAAATACGAACAACAAAAACGCGACAAGATTCAGAAAAAAAATCAGGTTGTTTCTATTCTTAAAGAGATTAGAATGCATCCAAATACTGATGTTCACGATTTTGATTTTAAGGTTAAACATGCTATAAATTTTCTTGAAGAAGGAAATAAAGTTAAAGTTAGCGTTATGTTTAAGGGTCGCGAAATGGCTTACACTGATCAAGGTGAAGAATTGTTAAAAAGATTTATAGAAAAGATGGAAGATCTTGCAAAAGTAGAATCTCCCATCAAACTTGAAGGACGAAATATGGCAACCATATTAGTTCCGCAATCAAAAAAAGTAAAGAAAACAAATAAGCAAGGTTAATATGCCAAAAATGAAAAGTAATCGCGGTGCTTCTAAAACTTTTAAGAAGACTGCATCTGGAAGTTTTAAAAGAAAGAAAGCATACAAGAGCCATATTCTTACTTCTAAAACTACAAAGCGCAAAAGAGGCTTGAGAAAAGGCACATTAGTTAGTGATGCCGAACAAAAACGTGTACGGATAATGGTACAATAATTTAAAAGGATAAAAAATGCCAAGATCAAAAAATAAAGTTGCTTCGCATCGAAGAAGAAAAAACCAGCTAAAGCGTGCTAAAGGTTACTGGGGCAATCAAGGTAACGTACTTACCGCTGCAAAGAATGCAATTGATAAAGGTTTAGGACACGCGTACAGAGATAGAAAACTCAAGAAAAGAGTTTACAGATCACTTTGGATTGTAAGAATTAATGCTGCTGCCAGAATTAACGGTACAACTTATTCAAGATTGATTGACGCACTGAATAAAAAAGGTGTTGATATCAACCGTAAAGTGCTTGCAAGTTTAGCTGCTGAAAATCCATCAGCTTTTACTGAAATTGTTAATTTTTCTATCAACTAATTTTATACCCTCTTAGGATTTATCGAATTATTATATCCTGCGAGGGTATTTTTTATTTAAAGAATATCTATGCTGGATAAAAAAATTACCAAAATTAAAGAAAGTTTTTACGCTGATATAAAATCTGTTTCATCAATTAAAGATGTTGAAGAAATACGACTAAAATATTTTAGCAGAAACGGTCTTGTATCACAACTATTTGAAGACCTTAAAGATGTTGTGAAAGAAGAAAAACCTATTCTTGGTAAGAAATTAAATCTTCTTCGTAACGAAGTTTCATCATACTTTGAGGAAGTTAAAGAACGAATTTCTTCAACTCAATCAAGCAAAGAAAATCAAATCGATCTTACTTTACCGGGCAATAAATATATTGTTGGAAGTAAGCACATCTTAACACAAACACTTGATGAAATAAAATCAATCTTTAAAGGGCTTGGATTTTCTGTTGCTAATGGTCCTGAACTTGAATCAGATTATTATAATTTTGAATCTCTAAATTTTCCCGCTGATCACCCCGCAAGAGATATGCAGGATACTTTTTTTGTTAGCAAAGATTTTTTACTTCGTACTCACACCACACCTGTGCAGATAAGATTAATGGAAAAACAAGCACCGCCGGTTCGTGCAATTATGCCAGGCAGAGTTTACCGTAATGAAGCAGTTAGTGCGCGCAGTTATTGTATGTTCCATCAGGTGGATGGAATATATGTTGATACCGATGTAACATTTGCAGAACTAAAAGGAACATTAGTTTCATTTGCAAAACAATTTTACGGTTCTGATTTGAAATATAGATTTCGCCCAAGCTTCTTTCCATTTACAGAACCAAGTGCTGAAATGGATAGTACTTGTTATTTATGCAAAGGAAAGGGCTGCAAGATTTGTAAAAACTCAGGCTGGTTAGAAATTCTTGGCTGCGGAATGGTTGATCCTAATGTTTTTAAATTTGTTGATTATGATTCCGAAAAATATACTGGCTACGCATTTGGAATGGGCATCGAAAGAATCGCCTTATTAAAATATGGAATTACGGATATAAGAATTTTCTTTGATAATGATTTGAGATTCTTAAAACAGTTTTAATGTGGAAAAAAGAAAATGAAAATTTCACTTAGTTGGATAAATGAATTTGTTGATTTAAAAGATATCAGCACCGATGATATAGTTGCTAAACTTACAATGTCCGGATTAGAAGTTGAAGATGTTGTTGATCAAAAGAAACTTTATAAAAATTTTATTGTAGGATTTGTAAAAGAAACAGAAAAACATCCAAATGCTGATAAGCTTACGATTTGTACAGTGTTTGATGGTAAAGATGATCTTCAAGTTATTTGCGGGGCTCCAAATGTAAAAGCAAATCAAAAAGTTGTGTTTGCTCCAATCGGAACAGAAATTCCAAATGGAAATTTTATTATTAAAAAAGCTAAGATTCGCGGCACTGAATCGAACGGAATGATTTGCGCTGAAGACGAATTGCTTTTAAGTGATAACCACGATGGTATAATAATTTTAGATGATTCATTTGAAGCAGGAAAATCAATATCAGAAGTGCTTAATCTTAACGATGTAATATTAGAAATCGCTATCACACCAAATCGTCCGGATGCCTTATCACACATTGGAGTTGCAAGAGATTTAGCTGCTTTGTTTGATAGGGATTTACATATTCATGAAATAAAACTTAACGAGTCTGAAGAAGATGTAAATAAATTAGCTTCTGTTGTGATTGAAGATAAAGTTAATTGTCCGCGTTACATCGCAAAAATTGTAAAAGATGTTCAGATAAAAGAATCGCCGCAATGGTTAAAAAATCGATTAGAAAAAATTGGTTTGCGTCCAAGAAATAATATTGTTGATATAACAAATTTAGTTTTACACGAATGCGGACAACCGTTACATGCTTTTGATCTTGATAAACTAAATGATCATAAAATTGTAGTAAAGAGTACAAAATCTGAAACAAATTTTACGACTCTTGATTCTAAAGAAAGAAAACTTCCGCAAAATACTTTAATGATTTGCGATGGAAAATCTGAAGTTGCGATTGCAGGAGTAATGGGCGGAGAAAATTCAGAAATCACTTCATCAACAAAAAATATTTTAATTGAAAGCGCTTACTTCAATCCCTCCAGCATAAGAAAAACATCTAAAACTCTTGGATTAAGTACGGATGCATCATATCGTTTTGAAAGAGGAACTGATCCAAACATAACTAAATATGCTGCTAATAGATGTGCACTACTTGTTGCAGAATTAGCAGATGGTAAAATAGCAAATGGAATAATTGATGTTTATCCAAATGTTATTACTCCAAAAGAAATTGAACTGAGATTTTCCCGCACCACAAAAATATTAGGCTATGAAGTTCCATCAGAAAAAATTAAAAATATTTTATCACGATTAGGTTTAGCGTTAAAAGTTTTGGATGATGATAAGTTGTTGGTTTCAGTTCCAACTTTTCGTCCTGATATCGAACGCGAAATAGATTTGATTGAAGAGATTGCAAGAATACATGGTTACGATAATATTCCAACAGTTTCAAAAATCAATATAACTCTTGAAAAGAAAACTGATGAAACCGAAGCTGATGAAATTATAAGACAGGCTGCAAATGCACTCGGATTTTTTGAAATGATAAACAATCCTCTGCAATCTGAAAAAGATGCGGCTTTAACAGGCAGCCCAATCAAAATTTCAAATCCTTTAAGTGCGGATATGGAATGTTTGCGAACATCTTTATTATCCGGCGCATTAATTACGATTTCAAAAAATATCAAACAGGGTGTTAAAGATTTAATGATGTTTGAGATTGGTGATACGTTTAATAAAGTAAATGATAACGAAATAAAATCGTTCGATGATTTTAAAGAAACACAAAAGTTATTGTTTGTTATTAGTGGAAACGACGCAACGAAAACCTGGAATACAGATGAGAAGGGAACAGATTTCTATCTTTTAAAAGGGTTAGTAGATTCATTTTTAAGTAGGGTAACCCTTGACAATGTTTTAATTGATTCATATTATTCGACTGCAAATGTAATTTACGCCTATTACCTAACAAAAAGCTTAAAAGAAGTTGAGATGGGAGCAGGCGGAAAAGTTAAAAGTGAAGTTCTTAAACAATTTTATATCAATCAGGATGTTTACTGTTTTGAGTTTGATTTAACGGCATTAAAAGCAATTCAATCAAATCAAAAAACATATACTGAACCATTAAAGTATCCAAAAATTATCAGAGATTTTGGTTTTGTTTTGGATAAATCAGTTAAATATCTTGATATAAGAGATTTTATAAAAAAGAAAAGTTCGCAGCTACTTAAAGAAGTTTCGGTGTTTGATGTTTTTGAAAGCGATTCAATAGGCTTGAATAAAAAAAGTTTAGCGTTTACACTTGAATATTATGATGCTAACAGAACTCTTACGGAAGATGAAGTTGAAAGCGATTTTAATAGTTTGATTTCGCTAATAACAAAAGAATTTAGTGCTCAATTAAGAGGTAAATAATTGGTTGATTTAGCAAAATACGATTCAATAATTCATGATTTATCATCTATCGAAGCTGAGATTGCCACAATTGGCAATAAGCTTAAAGATACCGAAGTA
>JBDTRQ010000413.1:0-9668 GCA_039931535.1 Ignavibacteriota bacterium | reverse complement strand
TCAAGCGCAATATTGCCCGGTGCATAGGCAGGTAATAATTTTAGATACTCTACAAGCTCACGCCCCTTAGTGTATCTCTGTCCAAAAGATCTTTCTGAAATGGATGCCATATCGAACTCCTTGTATTAGTTATATAGATGATTTATTAATTGGAGGGTTTAACCCCCCAAACTTTCTTTCATATAAAAATAATTTTAAGTCGAGGCTGTCTCAAAAGTCTATGATTGTCAGTCTGAGCTTGTCGAAGACTTACTTTTTATTACAAATTCACACTTCGACAGGCTCAGTGTGACATAAAAATTTTCTTTTGAGACAGCCGCCTCCTCATTATTAATCGAAATGAGATGCTGTCCGAAGAACTCCTTCGGAAAAATGATCTGCCGCGGCAGACAGCATGACTAACATTTACCTTTGATCTTATATAGAATCACACATACTTGGTTTTTCTTTTCTAAATTTCGTACCAATCCGGGTAGATAACTTCTGACTTATTAACATAACCCTGCCATTTTGACTAAACCTATTTGTTGTATGGCTAAAAAAAACGGATAGTGAGCAAAAGTAAATGGATAGTTAGCTCCAGCAAGTGGATAGGAAGCAAAAGCAAATGGATAGTAAGCTTCAGCAAATAGATAGGAAGCAAAAGCAAATGGATAGTTAGCTCCTGCAAATGGATAGTGAGCAAAAGTAAATGGATAGTTAGCTCCCGCAAATGGATAGGAAGCTAAAGCAACAAGAAATGAAGCGAAATCAAAAGGATAGCATACGAAAGAATAAAGAAAGCCTGTAAAAGAATATTGATGTACCGTTTAATATTTTATACTGTTAAGTATTTTTTTCCTACAAGTGGTAGGAAATTTTTACAGGATTTGAAAAAAACTAAAGAAAATAACAATTGAACTTCATTTTGATTAAAGTTAAGTTGCATACGCAATGATGCTTAAACTTTGCTAAACTTATAATTACATATCCCTTTTACTTCTTTCTGGCAGGGTACGCCTTGATGGTTTTGCTGGAACTTTTAATAAACTAATAAATAATTTTTGGTAATGTGTTTTACTCGTCGCATTTGTTCTGGGTGACGCTTTAATTGCTACATAGTTATATAAGTTGACAAATTATAAATATTTATTCCATTAAGAATAATTATGGCTGATATCTATCAATGTAAGAATTGTGGTGCTCTTATAGACAAAAATAGTCTGATCTGTTGGTTTTGTAATACATTTTTAGATAAAGGCGATATTGCAAAAGGAAGAATTAAGAATAGCAAGACTTACCTGCCTGCAAAAAAATCTGATCATTATATAAGGAATGAAAAAATTGAAAAAATAAACTTTCACAATTCAAATATCGACTCAAAAGGAGTTAAAGTTGGTTTGTATATTTACTAAAAGGAGAAAAATATTATAAAATTGGTAAAACTAAATCAGTAACACAAAGAACCAAAACTTTAAAAATACAATTACCTTTTAAATGCTATTTAGTCCATTTAATTAATACTAACAATATAGATTTATTGGAATCTTTTTGGCATAAGAGGTTCAGCGATAAAAGAAAGAACGGTGAATGGTTTCAATTAAACAAAAATGATATAAATGAATTTATTAGAAAAGATATTCAAATATTCGAATGAAGCATTGTTATAAAAACAATAAAATAATTAGAAATGCCAAGAAATTATAACTTTCATCACCCAATTGATGCATCAATGCATTATAATCGCGCAATTATATGTCTCACCAAGGCTTTTAATACACCAGATGGTAGTTATTTGTTTTATGCTGCATTAGAGTTAAGAATAAGTATTGAAAGATTATTATTTGAGTATTTAGTACTAGTTGGAGCTGATGAAGAGAAAATTGAATCCATAATGAATGTATATAGAATCAAAGATTTATCAAAAGCTATTTATGAAACTGAACCAGAATTTGATAAAAAGCTTGAGTACACTAATTTCTATTTAAAGATCATTGGTTTTGATTTTGAAGCATTAATCCCAGATAAGAATAAACTTAATTCTTATTATGGAAAACTTGGAAGTTATTTACACAATTTTAAAAAACCAGTAGATTCAAATCAGAACCAAGATTGGTGGAATAATTTTATTCAGTTTATAGAAGAGACAAGAGCATATTTATTTGAATATTTTAAAGTTCCTCGTGGATTCTTTAAAATGAATCAAAGAGGTTTGGAACTCTACGAAGCTTATAAGAATAATTCAATTTCAAAAGAAGAAATTAAGAAAAGAATTTTAGAGGCTTTTAAATGATTGTATAACCGCATAAAAAAGATCCCAATTTTCATCGGGACAAGAACAGGCAATAGGATATAGAAATTTAACTCAATCCGGTTTTAGGGGTTGCAGAATAGTTTTTTCGTATGGTAGTGGCTATCCCATAATTTTTGTCCTGCGTGTATTTTGACATCAGCTTCTAACTTTAGCTTTAACTTTGTTGTGATCATTCTTTTTTTTTGGGGGAATTTTATGTCCTTCAATTTTTGAAGAAATTTCAACAACCTTTTGAGCTTTAGCCAAAGAAAATTTGGGTTTATTCATAATATTTCCTTTCTTTGAAAAAAAGATAAAGAAATTATTAGTGAATTTAAATCTTGAAATTGTGCATTGTCTCTTTGTTAAGTTAAATGCTGTCAACTCTTTAATCCAACCTTGTAAATAAACCGCAAGTATCTTACTTTTACATCCCCGATATATCGGGTTTACTTTATAAATTATGGCAAAAACAAGCAAAACATACAACGAAACAAAAGGAATAATTCCTGCAGATGTAAGACCGCCATCCGCACCTGAAATAGAAGCCGCAGTACTTGGTGCAATGCTAATCGAAAAAGACGCTGTTCCCAAAGCAATTGAAATGCTTACCAAGGAAAGTTTTTATCTGCGTCAGCATCAAATGATTTTTGAAGCGATGATTTCTTTGTTTGAATCTAACGAACCGATTGATACTGTTACTCTTTATGAAGAGCTGAAGAAAAGAAATCAGGTTGAAGAAGTTGGCGGTGCAGTTTATTTAAGTAAGTTATCTCAAAATATTTCTTCTGCGGCTAATGTGGAGTTTCACGCAAAGATTATAATTGAAAAACAAATCTTACGTGGATTGATTTCTTCATCACACCAAATTGCGCAAGCAGCTTACGAAGGAAACCTTGATGCATTTGAAATTTTAGATGATGCTGAACGAAAAATATTTGAAATAACGGAATCACATCTTCAACGATCTTTTCAGGGAATGGATCGTGCTGTGCGCGATGCTCTTGAATATATTGAAGCAATTCACTCACAGAAAGATAGAAAGTTTTCTGTTCCAACCGGATTTTATGAACTTGATGAATTGCTTGGAGGATTTCAAAAATCAGATTTGATAATTGTTGCTGCCAGGCCTTCCATGGGAAAAACTGCGTTTGCCTTAACAGTTGCACGTAATGCCGCTATTGATCATGGTGTTCCGATTGGAATTTTTAGTCTTGAAATGGCAACGATGCAATTAATAATTCGTATGCTTTGTGCAGAAGGAAGATTGAATGCGCATCTTGTTAGAACCGGAAAGTTACCAAGTGAAGAAGGTGTTAAACTAAGCAAGAATGCTCACAAATTAATTAATGCTCCGTTGTATGTTGATGATTCGCCATCACAAACTGTTTTGGAAATTCGTGCTAAGGCAAGAAGATTAAAAGCAGAAAAAAATATTGGAATGATAATTATAGATTATCTACAGTTGATGCAGGGTCCGCCAAGAGCAGAAAGTCGTGAGCGAGAAATTTCTCATATTTCAAGATCATTAAAAGCACTTGCAAAGGAATTAAACATTCCTGTAATTGCACTTGCACAGCTTAACCGTGCTGTTGAAGCAAGAACGGATAAACGACCGCAGCTTTCTGATTTACGTGAATCAGGTTCGATTGAACAGGATGCAGATGTGGTGATATTTTTAAATCGACCTGAGTATTATGGAATTGATAAAGATGAAAACGGACAATCAAATGAAGGTGTTGCAGAAATAATTATCGGCAAACAGCGTAACGGTCCAACTGGAACAGTTAAACTTGCATTTATAAAAGAATACGCCCGATTTGAAAATCTTGCACACGCAAGACAAATTGCTGATTACTCTTCAGTTCCAGCAATTAGTGAAGATATTATTTAATTAAGGATGTAGAATTTAGAATGAAGAATTTATTTGAATGCCATACCCAATTTAATACTAGAAACTTTGGTTTATCTTTACTGTCATTTCGAATTCCGCCGCGACGGACTCGACTGAGAAATCTGTTCAAAGACAATCTTCAGATTTCTCTCCCGATATATCGGGATCGAAATGACATTCTAATTTTGTTATTAGTTTTTTTATCATTTTCTTTCAGTGTTAATGCACAAATTTATGCTGATAAAGATGTTGAATTATGCAATTTAAAATTTACACTTGCTGTTGATAAATCTTTAAAAGATAAACCGATTAATGAAGTTATAGTTGAAATTGGAAAAAGTTTTTTAGGAACAGAATACATTGCTCATACAATTGAAAAAGAAGGTGATGAGCAACTTGTAATTAATCTTACCGGACTTGATTGCACAACTTTTCTTGAAACATCTTTAACATTTACCCGCTGTATTAAAAAAGGCAAAACAAGTTTTGAGGATTATCAGAATGAGTTAACTTTTATTCGTTATCGTAATGGAAAAATTGATAAATATCCTTCGCGCTTACATTACTTTTCTGATTGGATTTACAACAATCAGCAAAAAGGAATTATAAAAGATATAACCGAAGAAATTGGCGGAAAGAAAATAAAGTTTGCTGTGGATTTTATGTCTAAAAATCCAAAGTATTACAAACAACTTCAGGAAAATCCAAAGTTTATTCCAATCATAAAAAAACAAGAAGAAGAAATTAACTCACGCCAATATTATTACATTCCACAAAATGAAATTGAAAAAATTGAGTCTAAAATTCAGACTGGTGATTTGATTGCACTAACAACGAGTGATAAAGGTTTGGATATTGGTCACATCGGAATTGCAGTAAAAATGGATGATGGAAGGATCCATTTTATGCACGCCCCATTGATTGGAAGTAAGGTACAGATAACTGAAAAACCATTAAGCGATTATGTGAAGAAAATTAAAAAACACACAGGAATAATTGTTCTTAGAGTTTTAGAACCGTAATTGCTTTTATACAATTTCTAAAATCATTTCAGCAATATTTTTTTGTCTTATTCCATAAGATTGAAGTTTATCTGTATTCATCGAAACATCTCCAACCTTTGGCAAGCTTGGTAAGTCATCCATTTTAATTTTAACTAACAGGTTTTTATTAATTCCAGAAATCTCACATAATTTTTCACCTAACTCATATCGGGAAACTCGTTCCATCCCACCAAAGTTTAATATTTCTGATTTAATGTTTTTATTTACAAGTTCATTAACTATTCTTGCGGATTCTTTTAAAGAAATCGGAGTCCTAAATTGATCTGTAAAAAGTTTTACCTGTTTGCCTTGTTTTAAATCCATATACATTTGATGGAAATGATTTTTGGAATTATTCATTCCAAGCCCGAATAACGATGCTGTTCTAAGGATTAGATAGTTATCAAACGTTTGTTGGATTTTTACTTCACCCATTAATTTAGTTTCAGCATAAAGAGAAGCCGGAATTAGTTTTGCATCTTCCTTCAACATTGATCCACGATAACCAGCATAAACCAAATCCGTAGAAGTGTAAATAAGTTTTGCATTAACCTTATCACAAAGTTCTGCAATGTTTTTTGTTGCGTTTACATTTATCTCATAAACATCTTTTGCGGTAACATTTTCAGGTAATATTGGATTAGCAATTGCAGCGGTGTGAATTACAACCTCTGGAACAAAATCTGTAAAAATCTCCTCCAAGGATTTTGTATCAAGCAAGTTTATTTTATGTGATTTGAAGCTGAGGCAATTACCAGGATTTGAATTAAACAAAGTTAGTATTTCGTGATTCTGCGATAAAACCACATTTAAATATTGTCCAAGCAATCCGCTTCCTCCAGTAATTAGTATTTTCATATTTCTATTGATTGAATTTTACACTATAAAAGTTAAAGAACTATTCTATTTTAACCCATACGAATCTACATTTTTGAAAATCATACTTACTTTGGTAAATTTATCAATAAATAATGAAAGAATTATGAAATATCTTATAACCTTATTTTTAGCGATTGTAATCAATATTAGTGCATTCGGTCAGAATGCAAAATATTTTGATGCACCTTTTGGCGGCGGCGGCGGATTTATTGCTGGGTGGCATATCCCAAATGTTGATCCTTTAAATCTAAAATTAAAAGAAGTCGGAATCCCTGAACTTTCTACAAGCGGAATCTTTACAACCGGCGGCGGTGGTTTTATCTATATTGGATTTGTAAAAAATTTAAGATTAGGCGGCATGGGTTTTGGCGGATCAGCTTCATCATCAATCACAGCAAACGGTGTAAATCAAGAAGCAATTTATTCGATTGGCGGCGGTGCTTTAACTGTGGAATATACTTTGCCTTTTATAAAAAATATTGGTGTTTCGATCGGAGCAAGCATCGGTTCAGGTAGTATGTCTGTGGAATTGTATCGCAGCAACGACAGTTTTAATTGGGAAAATATTTTTATTGAGATTAATAATGGAACAACTTCAAACATTTCCAGAAAAATTATTAATAACTATTGGTTGTTCACTCCCACTTTAAATGCTGAGTTTCCGATCTATAGATTTATTTCTTTAAGGCTTGGGGTTGGATATCAATTAACTTTTGGCAGTGATTGGGAAGCAGATAATGGTCAAACATTAAATGGTGTTCCAACAGATTTAAAGTCTGATGGATTTTTTATTCAAGCAGGAATTTTTGCAGGATTTTTCTCTTTTTAAATTATGAAAAAAATATTAGTAACAGGCGGTGCTGGTTTTATTGGCAGTAATTTTATCAATTACATTTTAAAATCAAGAGATGATTATTTTATTGTGAATCTTGATAAGCTTACCTATGCGGGTAATCTTGAAAACCTGAAGGAAAGTGAATCAAATAAAAATTATGCGTTTGTTAAAGGTGATATCACGAATCAGGAATTAGTTAATTACATTTTTGAAAAATATAAAATCAAGTATGTAATAAACTTTGCTGCGGAATCTCACGTTGATAGAAGTATTTCGGGATCAGAAATATTTTTTAGAACAAATGTAATCGGCACAAATGTTTTGTTAGAAGCTTCACGAAGATTTGAAGTTGAAAGATTTTTGCAAATCTCAACTGATGAAGTTTACGGTAGTTTAGACAAAACGGGATTATTTACCGAACAAACTCCGATAGCGCCAAACAGTCCATATTCAGCAAGTAAAGCTGCTTCGGATATGATGGTTCAGGCTTTTCACCACACTTATGGTTTGCCAATTGTTATTACGAGATGTTCAAATAATTATGGTCCTCTTCAGTTTCCGGAAAAATTAATTCCATTAATTATTTTAAACACTTTGCAGAATAAAAAGCTTCCCGTTTATGGAGATGGAATGAATGTGCGTGATTGGATTTATGTAATCGATCACAATAAAGCTGTTGAATTAGTTTTTGAAAAGGGAAAACTTGGGGAAGTTTATAACATCGGCGCAAGCAACGAAATGCCAAATTTGGAAATCATAAAACTTATTTTGCAAAACTTAAAAAAGGGTGAAGAGTTAATTGAATTTGTAAAAGATAGACCCGGACACGATAAACGTTATGCGATTGATTCAACTAAAATTCAAACAGAATTAGGATGGAAACCGGAGTTTAAATTTGATTCTGCAATCCAGCATACAATTGAGTGGTATCTAAAAAATAAAAACTGGTGGGAACGAATAATATCCGGCGAGTATCAAAAATATTACAATCTACAGTACACAAATCGAAATTAAGGAAGAAGATGAAGAACCTAATTCTATTATGGTTATTAATTGTTACAGTTGCCTATTCACAATCCACTACAAAAGATCAACAAAGTTTATTAAACTTTTCTGGTATCAGTGTAACCATTGGCGGCAGCTTTCCATTAACGGGTTCGTTTCCTGCTTTGATGACAGAAAGAGTAGATCAATTTGTTACAAGAATATATAACGAAGCTGTTGCTCGTGCAACAACAAATGCGCAAGATGAACGAATGCTTGAAAATCTAAAAAAGGATTTAAGTCAATATTCTTTAAGAGGCATTACTT
This sequence comes from Ignavibacteriota bacterium, assembly GCA_039931535.1. Classification (GTDB taxonomy): domain Bacteria; phylum Bacteroidota; class Ignavibacteria; order Ignavibacteriales; family Ignavibacteriaceae; genus IGN3. The sequence continues at coordinate 1,434 of JBDTRQ010000413.1, read as the reverse complement.
TAAAAAGATCTACAGGAGAAGAAATAAATATAGATTTGCAAAAATTTAGACTTTATGGAGATTTTAAAAATAATCCATATTTAAAAAACGATGATGTAATTATTTTCCCCCCTTATGATATGGATAGAAACTTTTTTACCATAAATGGAGCTGTAAATGCACCAGGTAAATTCTTTTATGTTGATGGTGATAACCTAAATGATGCAGTTTTACTTGCCAGAGGTATTAATCCAGCTTATGAAAATGTAAAAAATGCTCAGATCAAAAGACTAAGCTACAATGGTGAAACACAAGAGACTATAACTGCTAATATTGGAAGCAATACTTCAATCCAAAGAGGAGATCAAATAATTATTCTCGCTAACGAACCTCAAAAAAAAGATTTTTACGTCTTAATACTTGGCGAAGTAAATCAGCCAGGTTACATTCCTATTACAAAGGATAATTCTAAATTGGGCGAAGTAATCGATTTAGTTAAAGGATTTACACCAAATGCTTCATTAAAAAGGTCTCGAATTTTTAGAGGGAATAGTATTACACCGCTTCTTGAAAGACAGTATGGAATAAAAATCGAAGATGATCTATTAAATAAGAATTCAGAATTAGTGGATAGAATTGTTAGTTATGAACAAGCAATGATGTTTAGAATGTCAAACCTTGTTGAAGAAGATAAATATTATTTTGAAGTTGAAAATCAATACAGAGTTTTAAATGAGGGAAGCGCGATTGATTTTTCACAAGTAGAAAATGAAAATTCAGATATCTATAATTTTAATTTAGAAAGTGGTGATGTAATTGTTGTCCCACCACTTACCAAAACTGTATATGTTTTTGGTCAGGTTTCAAATCCAGGTCACGTAAAATATGTTGAGAATAAAGACTATCTATATTACATAGAACAAGCAGGCGGTTTAGGGGAATATGCAGAAGATGAAATAATGGTTATTAAGGGCGATTCTAGAAACTGGGTTACTGCAACACCAAATGTAAAAATTGAAGATGGTGATTACATATTTATTCCTAAAGAAAGAATTAGATCATTTCATTCAACCATTGCAGAATGGGGTGGATATTTTAGTATAGTTGGCAGCATAGCTACAATTTTATTATTGATTGTTCAATTAACTAAATAAAACTTGACATTTAGAATTTTAACCTGCATATTAGCAGGCTACTTTTTAATAAATTATAGTTCTTAAAAATAATTTTGAAGTTTTGACAAATAGAAGATTAAGTTTACTTGACTTTAGTTTGGCGAGACTTTAAATTTGTAGCCCTTCTTAATGAAGGCTTTGTTCTTTGAAAGAGTGAGAAAATAAGCCAGTTAATTCCAATGAATAACTTGCGTCTAACGCCAAGATTACAAAAAAATTAAACTCTACAACGGAGAGTTTGATCCTGGCTCAGGACGAACGCTGGCGGCGTGCTTAACAC
>JBDTRQ010000412.1:0-4574 GCA_039931535.1 Ignavibacteriota bacterium | reverse complement strand
CTCATAAAAAGATTTATGTAGATGTTGATGTGCAATGTGTTGAGAATGTATTAAATAATTTAATTAGTAACGGAGTTAAATTTACTCATCAAGGTTATGTTGAAATTGATGTTAGCATTCTTCAGGAAAAAAGTTTGGCTATATGTAAAGTACGAGATACAGGAATTGGGATTTCAACAAAATATTTGGATCATCTTTATCAGCCATTTAGCCAGGAAGATTTAAATGTTGGAAGAAACTATGAAGGAATCGGACTTGGGCTGGCTTTAGCAAAAAGATATATTGAAAAATTAGGCGGCTCATTGCTTGTGGATAGTATTAAAGGTGTTGGATCAACATTTACGTTTACACTTCCATTAAATCAGTCTAAAACATTTGCTTCAGTAAGTGATTTAGATGCAGTAAAAGGCACAAACAAAATACTTATGATTGATAATTCCGGTGAAACTTTTGAGCTTGTTAAAGCTTTCTTAAAAAATTCTTTCACTCTATCTAACTACAGTCTAAGAGAATTTAAACTTGAATTTGTACAGGACAGTTCATTCAGTCATTTTATTTTTGATGTTGATAAGAATTACTGGCAGCAGGGAATTTTTATTTGCAGAGATATTAAAAGACACGATCCTTTTAAAAGACCAATCATTATAATTTCGAGCGAGTACATCGAAGATAAGATTAGAGAATTTTATCAAGCCGGTGCTACAAAGTTTATGGTTAAACCATTCGGAAAATTAGAGCTTACAAAAATTATCGCTGAAACCAGCGTTTCATAATTTCCAATTATCTGCTTTTCATTTGGTATAATTTCCACCATGGAGTTGATGGAGATTCGTGATGTTCATGGTGATATCCAAAAAAATAACAAGATATCATTGCCCATAAATGATTACGCTTTTGTGTGCGTGCATTATGCGGCTTCATTGTATCTGTGTGAGGATATTTGTGCGGTAAATATGTTCCAAAAAAGAATAACTGGAATGTACCCAGAAACGCTGGAATGACCCAGAAAGATATTATTGCAGATTGATCAAACCAGATTTTTAAAATATTAAAAACTACCGCCATTATTATTAGTTGTAAAATAGTTGTATAACGTAAAAGAAAAACTCCCCACCACACAAAAAAGTTTTGAGATTTAATGTAGAAGTCAGGATCAGTTTCTTCACCCGGATTTTTATGATGCTTAAAATGATTCTTAACTAATTTATTGTAAGACAATCCCGCAAAAAGCAAAGATGATATCCAACCAAAAGCTAAATTAATATTTTTATTTTTTGATATTGTTCTGTGCATTGCATCGTGACCAGTGATGAACAAGCCTGTGTAAAGATAACCTTGAAGTAAAACATGCAAATAAAAGAGTGGATTACTAAAATCAACACCAACATAGCTTAAAGAATAAAGCAAGTTAGCAGCCCAAATAATTATAATTAATGTTGCGATTAAAATTCCCACAATATCTTTATCCAAATATTTGTATTAATAGAAAAAACACGAATTGAATAACTAAATAATGCAACCCAATTTTTGATTTGACATTAACACTAAGATAACTGAAAATTAAAACCGAAATGAATGCAATAAAAAACCATGCAATATAATTTTGAACTGGAATGATATTATCCGCCCATTGCCAGTAATTTAGTTTTATTGCGACAGGTTCTAAAACGAAATCAAATAGAACTGATATACATGCGGAAATGATGGCAATTATAATTTTATTTTTTGAGATGAGTTGTGAAACGGATATAGAACCAAGAATTACAAACAACCAGTTGAATCCAATAATTAAAGGCACTTCAAAAACTTTTAATCCCAAAGTATTTCCATAATAATATTCACCAAATATTAACGATGTTTTTACCCCAACAACTTCTAATGTAAAAGTAATCACGTAGGTTATTGTCGCCCAAATCAAAAACTTCTTGCTTGAAAATTTGTACGCGTTTAATAATACAACAGAGCCGGTTAAAAATAGTGTAATTGGCGTAAGCCACAGCAGAATGTTTAACAACGGTTGAAAAATATGACCGATAATTCCAACTGTAAAAATCAAGTATAGGAAATATTCGGATTTATATTTATTTAAATATTTCTTGCTTTCCATACCAACGATTTGTTTTTGAATTTAATAACAGAAATAAAACCTATCCACAGCATAAAAATCATTTGTAATGGATGCAGGAGTAAATTAATAAACCAACTTTGTTTACTGCGGATTGAAACACTTATTCGTGTAAGTATTAATAATAAAAGAGGGAGCCACGAAATCAAGCTATCATCCATAACAAAAAATGGAATTGTAAAAACAATAAACAAAAAGGAGATTATGATTAAAAAAAATATTATACCAATTGAAAACCCTGAATAAAAGTTTTTTTGAAAACCGGAATAAGCTTCATCAAAAGAATTATACATTCTGCAAAAAACTTGATTGCCGCCCAACAGTGTTTTTACTTTTAGATTATTAGATTTAGCAATTCTGGCAAGTTCCATATCCTCCACTATTTTATCTTTAACAATTTGATGACCGCCTATTTTTAAATAATCATCTTTACGCCATAGCATAAACTGACCATTAGCCGCAACAAAATCTTTGTTGGAAAACTTATAAATGGAATTAAGCGGAAGAAGAGTTAACAGAAGCCAATTCATAAGAGGAACGATTAAATACTCGCCAAATGTTTTTATGCTTTGTGTCGGAAAGATAGAAAGCAATGCTGAATTAGATTTTCCTATTTCATTTATTGTTAAGGAAATTACATTTTCTTTTACTTCAACATCAGCATCAACAAATAAAAAGTAATCGCCTTTAGCATGCTGGGATAATTGATGACAAGCCCAGTTCTTACCAAGCCAGTTTTGCGGAAGCTCTTTCCCTTCTAATGTTCTTATTTTAGGTGAACTGAATGATGCTGCAAGTTTATATGTGTTGTCACTTGAGTTGTCATCAAGTATTATAATTTCCGTATGTTGGTAATCCTGATTAATAATTCCATTTATGCATTTTACAATATTCTTTTCTTCGTTTCTTGCTGGAATTAAAACCGAAACCAAGCCACGCGACTCTGAACTATTATTATTAGAATTTAGCACAGGTGCAGTAAATAAATTGTAAATAGCAATAAGACTAAAAACACTCAACGATATTAAAAGTATAATCAACATTGCTTAAAAAATACTTTTATAATTTGATTCGGAAAATTCAGAATCCAATGAATCCAGATTCGACACAAACTCATCTTTAAATATCTTTTTGTTTTCGGATATCTTTTTTGATGAAAGCAAATTGCCAAATCGTGCAAAGATAATTGGATGTCTTCCATTAGTGTGATGTATTTTAAATGCAACAGGTAAAACTTGAAAATCAATACTGCTTTTTGATGATAGGTAATTCACTCCTTCTTTAATCACTATTGGTCTTTGCTCGTAAGGTTGAATTTCACCTTGCGGATAAATTATGATAAGGTTTTCTGGATTAGATATTAAATCTAGTGTGTACTTTAGGGATGTAATCATTTTACGATTATCATTCAGATCAATTGAATAACATCCAAGTTTTTTAAAAAACCAAAATCTTTTTAATTGCTCTTCAAGCATTAGTATGTGTAATTTTTTGTTCAGCAGCCTTTTATTCAGCCAGTAAATAAAAAAACCATCCCACCATGAAAAATGATTTGTAGTTATTATCAAACTTTTTGATTTATCAATAACAGGCAAAGCATTTATAACTCTAAAATCGTTAAAGGATTTTTTTAATAATCTTTTAAGATAAACATCAAATATAATCTCAGCCCATTTTTTGTGATCGGCTTTTATCATTACTGATATTCCTTCTGAATTATATCAGCAACAATTTTACCTGATAAAATTACAAGCGGAATTCCTCCGCCCGGATGCGCTGATCCTCCGCAGAAATAAAGATTCTTAATTGTTTTGGATTTATTCGATTGTCTCATAAAAGCTGCAAACTTATCATTGGAAGAAATCCCATATATGCTGCCGCGGTAACTACCGGTTTTGTTTTGAATATCCACAGGCGACATTACTTTTTCCAATTCAATAAACTGTTCAATATTAGTGTTAAGAAAGTTATTGATTTTCTTTATGATATTTGTACGTGCATTATTCACCTCATCATCCCAATTTTGATTTTGGATATGAGGTGCATTTACCATCACAAACCAGTTTTCTTTCCCTGCGGGAGCATCATCTTCATTTAGTTTGGATGAAATGTAAATATAAATTGTCGGATCAGAATGAATTGTCTTGTTCATAAATAGATCATCAAATTCCTGTTTGTAATTTTGTGCAAATAAAATATTATGTGTTTCAAGTTCAGGAAATATTTTATTGATACCCCAGTAAAAAACTAATCCCGAAAACGAAGGATCTTTTTTAGTATATCTTAATCCTTCTTTACTTTCAAAATTTATGATAAGATTTTTAAAAGTATAATTCACATCAACATTAGAAATTATCTTATCGTAATGATTAATCCCCGCAGCTGTTCTGATTACTTTTGCTTTACGATTATCAAGAACTATTTCTTCAACTTTTTGATTGAGAAAAAT
>JBDTRQ010000411.1:0-2369 GCA_039931535.1 Ignavibacteriota bacterium | reverse complement strand
TTTTTATAAATTCCAATAATTCGATTACCCAATTCTTTGTAAAGATTAAATGTAGTCCCATAATCAGATGAGAAAAATATTTTTTTTCCATCAGCTAAATAAATTGCTCCAGATTGTGATTCATCTAGGCAAACAAAGAATTCATTACTTGTTTCATAAACTGTTTGCCAAGTAAAGGCATTTCCTTGATCTGCGGATCCCTTTAAGGAACAATTTGGATAATCTAATCGATTTGTTCTATATATATAACTTCCATCAGTGTCATAATAAAATTTTGATTGCCAATTAAATCCACCAGTATCAACAACATTATAGATATTCCCCCGATCTATCGTTTTATATAAATTTGAATTAGGAGGGTAAGAAAAGTTAACAGCAAACATTATAGAGTCATTAATAGACGAAACCGATATCGCATTGTAATCAAGGTTAAGTGTATCCCAAATAAAACCACCATCATAACTTATTATATTTGGTAAGCCAAATACCAAGCTATCGTTTTGTTTAGAAATATATATATCATTTGTATAATTTAACCAATCAGTGTAAACATTTTCATAATTAAATCTTGATATGAATGGTGATGGCTCAAGACAAGTTACATAATTGCCGCTGACAATGAATTTAGTTAAATCATTCTCCCAATAATCATAATCAAAGATCATAACTCCCCATCCGATATTTGGTCCACAAGAGTAATGATCATAAAAGTAAATTGTGTCTATAGAAGTTCCAGGAACCAAGTTATATATATCATTACTGCCAGATTCATAATCTGTACCATGTTGATATGAATTTATACGATACAATAAATGTGTATTACCCTGATTATCCTCCATTCCCTTTAGCTCAGAGAATTGCGGAGAAATATTTTGTGCAGAAAGTTCAGAGCACAGAAGTAGAGAAAAAACTAAAGCAAAGAATAGCCATAACTTTTTCATAAAGCACTCCTATGAAATAATTGATGGTTTAAACTTATAAAAGGGATACTTGAGAGTAAAGAAAATTTTATTTGCGGTTTGTCAACAATTTTGAAATGTCATTGATAGGAAGGCAGAGCCTGACGAAGTAATCAACTGAATGAGGGATTATTTAATAATAGGATTTAGATCACTTCGTCCCGATTTCTCGGGACTCGTGATGACATTTTTAAGACTTTTATAAAATAAACTTACTGAGATCTCTATCTTTAACAATTTTTTCAAGTTTATCTTTTACAAATTTTGCATCAATCTTTACTGTGCTGGATGGAATTTTATCGGGCACATCAAAAAGAATTTCATCAAGCAAAGTTGTAAGTATTGTGTGCAATCTTCTTGCGCCAATATTTTCTACTTGCTCATTTACTTCTGTAGCAATTCGGGCAATTTCTCTTATTCCATCTTTGCTAAAATTTAATTTAACACCTTCTGTTTCTAACAAAGCGCTATATTGTTTTAATAAAGCGTTTTGTGGAGTTGTTAGTATCTGAACGAAATCATCCTCAGTTAAACTGTTAAGCTCAACCCGAATTGGAAATCTTCCTTGTAACTCGGGAATTAAATCCGATGGTTTTGAAACGTGAAAAGCACCTGATGCAATAAATAATATATGATCTGTCTTAACAACGCCGTACTTTGTATTTACGTTTGATCCTTCAACAATTGGAAGTAGATCGCGCTGAACACCTTCACGACTAACATCTGGACCCTGTCCCTTGCCACCGCCTGCAACTTTATCTATTTCATCAATAAAAATCATTCCTGAATTTTCAACTCGTTCGATAGCTTCTTTTTGAACAACATCCATATCAATAAGTTTTTGCATTTCTTCCTGCGCAAGTATTTGTCTTGCTTCTTTCACAGTAGTTTTTCTTTTCTTACGTTTCTTTGGCATTATGTTACCCATAATTTCCTGAATATTAATTCCCATATCATCCATACCAAATGGCCCAAGAACCTGCATACCTATTGAAGATTGTGCCTGCGAATCAAACTCAATCATTTTATCATCCATCTCGCCGTTTTTAACTTTAAGTTTCATCCACTCGCGGGTTTTTTGATTTTGATAAGATTCATTCTCTTCACCATTTGCAGGCTGCTGTTCTTCATTTTCTTTAACAGCGGCAGGGGCTTTAGTTTTTTTAACAGGTGGAATTAATAAATCAAGTACACGTTCATCGGCAAGCTCTTCTGCTTTTGCTTGCACTTCAACAGCCTTTTCAGCTTTAACAAGATTAACACCAACTTCTATAAGATCACGCACCATTGATTCTACATCTCTGCCCACGTAACCAACTTCAGTAAATTTTGATGCTTCAACTTTTACGAAAGGTGCTTGAGAAAGTTTTGCAAGTCTGCGTGCAATTTCTGTTTTACCAACGCCCGTTG
>JBDTRQ010000410.1:0-4193 GCA_039931535.1 Ignavibacteriota bacterium | reverse complement strand
AAAGAAAAAGCTGAACACAATATGGAACCGTCCGAAGGTTTACCAAATTCTTTTGTTCAAAAGTTACGTAATAAACTCGCTTGGCAGCGTGTTGGCAAAGCATATAAAGCTGAATGGAAAATGGTGTATAAAGAAATTGCCATAGGTTTTCTGGTAGCCGGTTTTGTTGCTACTTTAGTACCTGCATCTTTCTTTCAAGCAATATTTCCCAAAGATTTGCCAATTTGGTTGCTGGTACCCCTGCAATCAATATTGGCACCAGTTCTTGCCGTTATTACCGTAATAGGCTCTATGGGTAATGGACCTCTTGCAGCGATTTTAGCAAATAACGGAATTGTATTCGGTGCAATTATGGCTTTTCTGTATGCTGACTTTAATGTACCACCGGCAGTTAAGATAAATGCTAATTTTTATGGTTGGCCTTTTGCAATTTACATAGCCATAATAACAGGGGTATCAGCAATATTAACTGGCATATCAGTTCACATACTATTTGGTTTATTCGGAATATTACCAACGGAAATTAAAAAAATTAGTGAATTAACAACTTATCAATTTGATTATACTTTCTGGTTAAACGTCATAGCAATTGTTTTAGCCATAGTATTATTTATTTTAGATAAAAGTGCCAAGCAAGAACATCAACACCATAATGAATAAGGAAACTCTGACAAGAATTTAGTCCTTAACAAGACTGCTGATAAGTAGACACTCCAATCCGATCTACTTAAAATAAAAAAGGATTTGAGAATATGTTTAAAATAATTTTGACAAAAGTAAATTAAATATTTTATGATGTTTAACTATTGAAACTGTCGATATACCAGAACCTTAAGGATCGGGTATATCTAAAAAATCGAAGGTGTAATGGAAATAATAATTAGTTTAGGTTTTATTGGATTGATAGCATTTGTGGCTTACAAAAAATTTAAAAAGTCAAGCAAGGGAAAGATTGCTGTAAATAATTTTTTTCTAAAAAATAATCTAGGTAAATCATGAAATATTTGATTGGTGCGGTAATTGTAATAGCACTCCTAATTGTTGGATACCTTATTTTCATTTATTCTGGTATATATAACATAAGCGCAATGGTACATCACGATAAGCTGACTTTGTGGATGATGAATACTGTAAAAGACAATTCGATTAAACACAATGCTGTAGATGATATTAAAATTCCTGATCTGTCAGATACTTTATTAGTAAGAATGGGCTTCGTTCATTATAGAGAGATGTGCGTCAACTGTCATGGTGCTCCAGGAATAAAACAGAGTGAATTTGCAGAAGGGCTTTATCCTAATCCCCCAATACTATCCAAAGTTGTTAAGGATTGGACTCCTCAACAACTTTTCTGGATAACTAAAAACGGCTTAAAGATGACAGGCATGCCTGCGTTTGGACCAACACATACTGACGATATGATCTGGGCAATTGTCGCTTTTACAAAAAAGCTTCCGACTTTGAATAAGGAGCGATACCAGGTTTTTGACAATGAAACAAAAGGTGAAAGTGACGAATTGAATGAGCATACTCATTAAAAATTCTTCAGAGTTAAAAAATTATGTTACTAAGATTATTGTAATATCAATTTTTTTGAATTTCGTTTGGGAAATGCTTCAAATGCCGCTTTATGAAAATTTTTCATATTCAGTTACGACGACTATTTTCTGCTCGCTTGCAAGTTTAGGCGATGCAATCATGATACTAATAATTTACTTTATTGGTTCGGCATTGTTTAAAAATTATTCCTGGTTTTTAAGATTTAATTTAAAAACGATAATCTATATTACAATCGCTGGTTTAGTCTTATCTATTTCGGGAGAATTGGCAGCCCTAAATTTGAACTTATGGAATTATAGCCCCTCGATGCCCAAATTATTTTTTACTTCTGTAGGATTAAGCCCTGTTTTACAAATGATTATCCTTCCAATACTTACTTTTATGATTACTGGTGTTTTAATTAAGTCTGTTAAAATAAATGAAATGTAAATTGAAGAATGAATAAATGAGCTTAAATAAATGATGAATGGATTTAGCAATAGGGTGTATGAATATATTTTCTGGTTGGTGATTTATTATTAATCGTTTGGCTAATAGTCAATCAAAGCAATAGGAACAAACAAAGCTATCAACAACCTCAGCAGGAATCTGCAATAGATACTTAAAAAAAAAGATATGCCACGCTGGAATATGATTGTTGCAGATTTGAATGATTTAATGGATTATCTCAAATCACTGTAATAGCCGATGGAATTATAAACAATGCAAAAGTAAATGGTAAATAAGAAATGATTTTTTAATAAAACATTTTATAAAGAAATATCCTTATTCAGTTGCTAAAATAATTCAATAATATTAATCGAAGAAAAAGGGAGTTAATCCTTTTTTCATCCCTTTGAACTATTTGATTTTAAAGTTATGTCAGATATAATATTTCGAACTAAACAAAGATTTTCCGTTCATGAAAGCATGAATTGAAAATCACTTTACACAGTAATTTTAATGGAGTACTAAAATGAATCATGAAAAATTTCAAAATTGCATCAATGCTTGCGAGCAATGCGCAAAAGATTGCGATGCCTGTACAGAAATATGCAAAAAAGCAGGTCACGAACAATGCGTTAAGTATTGTATTGTTTGTGCTGATGAATGTCGCAAATGCATAGAAGCCTGTAAAAGCGGAGGCGATGCGGCTGTTAAAGCAGCAGAAAAATGTGCATCAGCCTGTGAAGTTTGTGCTAAAGAATGCGAAAAATACCCAGCTATGTCGTGTTGCAAAAAATGCGTTGCGTCTTGCCGTAAGTGTGCAGAAGAGTGCAGAAGCATAGCTGCATAGTTTGCATAAAATACTTTGCCGTTCCGGCTTGCATGCAAGATTCGGCAGACGGTTCGGCATAGTTTATAATAAACAATTTAATTGCTTTAAAACTATAGAGGGCGTTAGGAAGATTGCAGAAAAAACCAAGGAAGAATTACACAAGATAATTTCGAAATTGTAACGTTTGGTTTGTCAAAAAACTAAATAAGGATAGAATAAATATTTCTAAACATCTAACAAGGAGAATTATGAAAAACAATTATTTCATCGCAGCAGTTATAACATTTATGGCAGTTGTAGTATTAATTGGCTGTCAAAACGAGGGTGAAAAAAATAAACAGGATGCAAAAGATAAAATCGAAGCAACCAATCAGAACACTCAGGATAACCATGAAGGAATGAATAATATGCAGGGAATGATGAACGGAGATATGATGGACATGCCGCAAATGATGACGAATATGAAAGATATGAATTCTCAAATGAGTTCTATGATGCAGCAAATGAACCAGAACTCTGGAAATATGCAGCATTCAAAAGAAACAATGTCTTTTATGAATAATATGAATGATATGGGCAAGTATATGGATTCTATGTTAGAGCAAATGAACCAGATGATGAATAATCAAGAAATGATGAAAAATGATAAAATGCACAAACAGTTGAATTCGATGATGGGTAATATGAATCCCGTTATGAAAAATTATAAAGAGATGATGAATCATTTTTCTGATAATAACAAGAAAAATTAATTTTTTTTGGATTTTATGGTGTAACTGTTAATAACAGTTACATTTTATAAATAATTAATTTTTAAAATTTAAAACTTATTACAAGGAGAAATTATGTTTCACGATGGTTTTATGGGTGGTATGGGGTATGGTTGGATTTTCGGGATTGTAATTATAGTTTTAATCGTTTGGCTGATAGTCAATCAACAAAATAAAAAAAAATAAAATTACCAAACTCCCTGGGATGAATCGGCTTTAGACATTCTAGAAACGAGTTATGTCAAAAGTGAAATAACTTAAGAGGAATTCGAAAGCATAAAAAAAAGATTTAACATAATTTTTAAATTCGATTAAATTGATAGGAGGAAAATCATGTCATACTATTTTTCAAAAAAAATAGATTTGGGATTCGAAGAAGCAATTGAAAAAGTGACTGAAGCTTTAAAGAGTGAGGGCTTCGGTATCTTAACTGAAATTGATGTAAAAGAAACATTAAAAAAGAAATTAGATGTGGATTTTCGCCCTTACAGAATCCTTGGTGCCTGCAATCCGCCCTTTGCCTACAAAGCACTGCAGGCAGAAGACAAGGTTGGCATCATGTTGCCCTGCAATGTAATTGTTCAGGAAAAAGAAAACGGAGTAGA
>JBDTRQ010000409.1:0-8594 GCA_039931535.1 Ignavibacteriota bacterium | reverse complement strand
TACAGGCTTTGGAAATATATTGGCAATCCCAGGAATAAAATAGCAAGTGATATATTTATTAAACCGGTTTCCGTCATATTTAATCTTTCAAACTATCCACTTCATCGATGTTTACGGTTGATAATGTTTTGTAAATATTTAAAACGATAGCTAAAGCAATTGCTGCTTCTGCGGCTGCAAGTACAATTACAAACAAAGCAATTAAATGTCCTTGCAATCCAAAGTTGCCAAATCTTGTAAATGCTATAAAATTTATGTTTGCTGAATTAAGAATTAACTCAACACCCATTAAAACTAAGATTGCATTTTTTCTTGTCACGATGGCGTAAACACCCATCGAAAATAAAAGTGTACTAACAACTAAAAAGTGATTTAATCCAACTTCCATTATTTTTCTCTTCTCGCAATTGATGCTGCACCAATAAGTGCGATCAAAAGAATAATTCCTAAAAGTTCAAACACAAGTGCGTATTGCTGTAAAAGCATTGTGCCAAGTGCCGCTGTTGTTGGAAGCGGTGCTGCAGTTGGAAATGTTTTCCAATTAGAATTTATTAAAGCTGCTAATAATGAGCCTGAAAGCAAACCAACACCTATTACAGCAGGATAAACATTTATAGTTCCGGTTTTAATTTCAACATTCGTAATCTTATTTGTTAGCATTACACCGAAGAGTAATAAAATTAAAATTCCGCCTACATAAACTATCAACTGTACAATCGCTACAAAATCAGCACCGAGCAAAACATAAATTCCTGCAACACCAAAAAATGTAAATAGTAAGAAAAAAGCTGAGTACACAATGTTTCTGTTTGTTACCACAAAAAATGCAGATAGAACAGTTATCGCAGCGAACAGGTAAAATATTAAATCGTAAATGTTCACTTTATTTTTCCTCAGGTTTATCTTTTTTGATTTCAGGTTTTGGATCTGATGCAGCTTTTAATTTTTCTGCTTCTTTTTCAGCATTAAACTTTGCAAGATTATCTCTTTTTTCTTGTCGTTCTAAAGGAGTTAAAGTTGCAAATTCGTAAATCAAATTATCCCTATCCCATTCAGAAAATTCATAAACATCAGTCATGTAAATACAATCGGTAGGGCAGGGGAAAACACAAAGCTGGCAGTAACAGCATTTTGCAAAATCTATTGTAAAGGTTGGAATCCAAAGAGCTTTCTTTTTACCATTGGATGTTTTACCGAGATCTTCACCTGGTACTGATTTAACAGTTTCGATTATAATACAATTAACAGGACAAGCTCTTGCACATTGGTCACAGCCGATGCAATCATCCATATTTACATAGAGTCTGTTGCGTTCTCTTTCAGGTAGCTGGGGTCTCACTTCTGGATATTGAATAGTAACAGAAGGAACGAACATATGTTTAAAAGTAATCTTCATTCCGATAAAGATTGTTGCTAAAGCTGAGTATATATTTCCGAAATATTCTTTCATTATAAAAGTGTAATCAATCCGATTATTATAAGATTAACAAATGCAATTGGAATTAAATATTTCCAACAAACTGCCATTAACTGATCAACGCGTAAACGAGGTAAAGTCCATCTTAACCACATCTGAACAAAAACAAAAAATATACCTTTGATTGTGAACCAAGAAAACTGTTCAATCGGTATCATCCACTTTGCACCGATTAAATTACCAAGATATCCGATAGGGGATTGGTATCCACCAAGGAACAATGCAACAACAATTGCAGAAACAGCAAACATATTTGCATACTCAGCTAAAAAGAACATTGCGAATTTCATTCCTGAGTATTCCGTGTGATAGCCGGAAACAAGTTCAGATTCAGCTTCTGGAATATCAAAAGGTGTTCTGTTTACTTCTGCAAGCGTACTGATGTAGATGATAAGAAATCCAACAAACATAAATGGAATTAATAAAAATTTAGAGAGATGCGAACCTGGTCCTCCGAAGATGTACCAGTTCCAAGCGTAACCGGTTTGCTGCTCGCTTAAGGTGTGTAAACTCATTGATCCGCTAATCATAATCAAACTTAAAACTACAAGCATAGTTGGGATTTCGTAACTAACGATCTGCGCAACGGAACGCATAGAACCAAGTAATGAATATTTATTATTTGATGCCCAGCCAGCCATTAAAATTCCTGCAACTACAATTCCCGAAACAGCAACTATATAAAAGATACCGAGATCCATTTCAGTTCCGATAAAAATACTTGTAAATGGAATTGCGGCAAACGCTGCATAACTGCCTGAAAAAACTATTATCGGCGCAAGATTAAATAACATTTTATCATTATCTCTTGCAACAATATCTTCTTTCTGGAGAAGCTTTAAAATATCAGCGATTGTTTGTTTCCATCCATGCCAGCCTGTTCGCATCGGTCCAAGTCTATCCTGCATATGTGCGGAAACTTTTCTTTCAAGATAAACTGCAAAAAGTGCAAACGGCAAAATAAAAACAAATAAAGGAAGCAAGCTTTGTATAATTCCAGCAATAATATCTGCAACAGCGGAGTTTCCAAACAGATTAACTAAAAAATCATAAATCATCTGTCAATTTCTCCTAAAACTATATCGATGCTTCCAAGAATAGTAACTACATCTGCAACCATATAACCTTTGCACAAATCATTTAATACTTGCATACTTACAAACGATGGTGCTCTAACTTTTACACGATAGGGGGTTGTTGAGCCATCACTAATAATAAAATATCCTAATTCACCACGAGGATTTTCTACTCGTGCATAAACCTGTCCAACCGGCGGCTTAACTCTTTTGGGAATTGCTGATTGAACATCACCTTCAGGTAATTGATCTAAAGCCTGTTCTATAATCTTACAGCTTTCTTCCATTTCTAAAACGCGTACAAAATATCTATCCCAGCTATCACCAACAGTTCCGTAAGTACCTTCACCAACCGGAATATCATAATTAAATTTGTGATAGATCGAGTAAGGATCTTCTCTTCGAATATCCCATTTAAAACCTGAACCGCGCAAGTTTGGACCTGATACACCATAATTGATTGCTGTATCAATTGGTAAAATTCCAACATTAGCAGTACGATCAATAAATATTCTGTTGTAGCTTAAAAGCTCATTTACTTCTTTAAGATTTGGTCTGAATTCTTTTATAAACTCTCGAGTTTTTCTAACAAAATCCGGATGCAAATCGTGAGATACTCCGCCAATCCAGATATAGTTATAAAGTAATCTTGCGCCGCATGTCATTTCAAATAAAGAAAGGATTTTTTCACGATCTCTAAAGCAATATAAAAACGGAGTGAATGCGCCAATATCTGCACCGTAAGTTCCAAGTGCTACAAGATGTGAAGAGATGCGCTGTAACTCAGCCATAATAACTCGTATGTACTCAACTCTTTCGGGCAATTCAATTCCAAGAAGTTTTTCCATCGTGATTGCATAACCAAATTCATTACCCATCGGAGCGAGATAATCCATACGATCTGTATAAGGAACTATTTGAGGATAAGTCATTGCCTCACAATGTTTTTCAAAGCATCGATGCAAGTATCCGATATGAGGAATTACATTTGTAACTATCTCACCTTCCAAAGCAAGTTCCAACCTAAGCACCCCGTGTGTTGACGGATGCTGAGGTCCCATATTTAAAACCATCTCTTCGGTCTTTAAGGGTAGCCTTTTAGTATTTAGTCTTGAGTCTTGAGACATCTAATTTTAGTATTGAGTATTTAGTAATGAGTAATGAGTAATGGAATAACATATTTTTATTTTAAAGTTTTAATTAAGCCATAAAGCATTTTTTGGATTTCTTCAATCAAAATTGCAGATTCATTTAATGATTTTTGATCTATGTATTCCAAATCGAATGCTAAAATAATTTAAGTATCCAATTCACAAGAAGAAGCGTATGCTATCTCTAAAAATCTTGAAAATTCTTTATCTGAAAAATGACCTGCACCTTCCGCTATATTTGAAGGAATAGAAATAACAGCTCGTCTTATTTGTGAAGTAAGAGTATAAATTTCTTCTTTGGGCAAAATTTTGGTCAGTTCATATATAAACTTCACCAATTCTCTGCCCTTTTGCCAAACTTTTAGTTCTTTGTAATTATGCATTTATTTCTTTCCCAATACTAAATACTCTTTACTCATATCTAATAAGGTACTTTCATTCCCTGATAAAACTCAGGATTTTCATAATCTTTTCTAAGTGGATAGCCTGCATCCCAATCATACGGCATAAGTATTCTTCTTAAATCAGGATGATTGAGAAAAATTATTCCGAATAAATCGTAAGCTTCACGTTCATGCCAATCGGCGGCTTTCCACACTTCTGATACTGTAGAAACTTCTGGTTTATTTCTATCTGTAGAAACCTTTAAAGTTATTTTGTGTTTTAACTTTGTTGATTCTAAATGATAATAAACACTTAATAATGATGCTTTTATTTCATCAACTCCGGATAGATTCATTAAAGAATCAAATAATAATTCTGATGTATCACGTAGGAATAAACTTATTTTATCAATCTCTAATGGAGAAGTTATAATATAAGATTCAGTCGGAAGATCGGCTTTTAATTCAAAAGTAGAATCAGGAAAATTTTCTTTTAGGACTTGTAAAATTTCTTCTGCGTTTTTCATGGAGATTTCTTTATCAAACTTTCGTTTCGGATTTTTTCTTGAAGTTTTAATAATCCCTCGAGTAAAGCTTCTGGTCTTGGCGGACAGCCGGGAACGTAAACATCAACAGGAATTACTCTATCAACACCTTTTAATACATGATAACCATGCTCCCAATAAGGTCCACCGCAATTTGAGCAGCTTCCCATAGAAATTATATACTTTGGATCAGGCATTTGTTCGTATAGTCTTTTAATACGAGTTGCCATCTTTAAAGTAACAGTTCCGGAAATAATAATAATATCAGCTTGCCTGGGAGAAGGGCGGGGAATAACTCCAAATCTATCAAAATCATAATGCGAAGCAGAAGTTGCCATCATTTCGATTGCGCAGCATGCTAAACCAAAACTTACTTGCCAAAGCGATGACAATCTTGCCCAGTTCATTAAATCTTCGGCTTTAGCAATAACAATATTGCCGTCCGTAAATTCTTTATCTAAAAGACCCATTTAATCAAACCTCTACCAATTCTTTATCAACTTTTGGGGCAGCTTTTGCTTTATTAAAAGATGGCGGAACAACTTTTGGTTTTTCCCATTCAAGATCACCTTTGCGCCATTCGTAAGCCATTCCCAAACCTAAAAGCACTAAAAATATTCCACCGATTAAAAATCCGGTTAATCCAAAAGATTTATAAGCTAAAGCCCATGGAATAAGCAGAACAACTTCAACATCAAAAATTAAAAAGATGAGCGCAACAACATAAAATCTAATATTAAATTTTATCCAGGGAGAACCTTCTGGGTTTTCACCGCATTCATATGTGGTTAATTTTTCATGAGTTGGTCTTGCCGGACGGATAAGTTTTGAAAGATATATAATACCTACAACAAAAACACCCGCGGTTAAAATGAAGATTAGAGCTTTTCCGAATTCTGTCAGCATTATCTTTAAAAATTATTAAGCCAAAATTAACACTGCAATTTTGGAATGTCAAGAATTCTTAAATAAAAACATTTGTAAAAATTAATTCAGAACTAATTTTATCTGTAGTTAAATCTTATTTACAAAGAGTTAAACGATTAATATTTTATAGCAAAATCTTTGATTATTATTTAACTTTCAACAGTAATTTTAACTATTTACTAAATATCTTCAACATTCAACTTATTTATGCGACTTACTAAAGCAATTATTAATACTTCCAATCTTAAAAAGAACTTTCTTAACATCAGAAAGAAAGTTGGCAAAGCTAAAGTTATGGCTGTTGTTAAAGCAGATGCTTATGGACACGGTGTTAAAACTGTTGTTGATTCTTTTAATTCTTTAGGAAATAAAAAACCAGATTACTTTGCAGTTGCTATTCCTGATGAAGGTGTTGAATTAAGGCAATTAAAAATTAAACAGCCAATTTTAATTTTTGATCCTATTGATAAATACCAGGTTAACAAGTTTTTTAAGTTTGATTTAATTCCAGCAGTTTTTACTGATGAACACATAAAAATTCTTGTAAAAGAAAAACGGAGATTAAAATCAAACAAAAAGATTTCAGTCCACATTAAGATTGATACCGGAATGAATAGATTGGGAGTGGATTATTGGCAGGCTGTTAAGTTCATCCAAAAAATATCTTTAAATAACGATTTTATTATTGATGGAATCTTTACACACTTTGCAACTTCAGATGAAGCGGGAAGCAGTTTTACAAAGTTGCAAATAAAAAGGTTTGATGAAGTTATAAAATCATTGAAACAAAAAAATATAAACTATGGTTTGGCGCACGCAGCTAACAGCGGAGCTATAATCAATTTCCCCGAAGCTTATTACGATATGATTCGACCGGGAATTTCACTTTACGGATATTATCCTTCGCTTAAAACCTTAGAATCTATTAAATTGTATCCTGTAATGTCTTTGGTTTCTAAAGTTACATCTATTAAAAAAATGCAAAAAGGTGAATCTGTTAGTTACAGTAGAAGATATTTTACAAATTCGGAAACAAAAATTATTTCAGTTCCTATTGGTTATGCTGATGGTTTTTCAAGAGCACTTACTAATAAGGCACAGGCAATTATAAATGGAAAAATTTATAATCAGGTAGGTACTGTAACAATGGATAGAATTATGTTTGATGTTGGAAATGATAAAATAAAAATTAACGATGATGTAATTTTGCTCGGACAAAAAGGTAAACTTAAAATTAATGCGTGGGATTGGTCAAAAAAAATAAATACAATTCCTTATGAAGTTACATGCGGAATTAGTAAACGTGTTCCAAGAATTGCAAAGTAAATGGATTTAATTAAACATTACATAAATCAAAGTATAACTATTGCGGCAAACAATTTGCGATTGAATAATCAGCAAATTGAAGTCGTTGCATTGTTAAAAGAAGCGATTAACAAATCGGATAATTTGAGTGATGATTTAATTAATATGAAACGGATTACTGAATTATCAACTCTTGCAATCCGTTTAAATGAGATTTATAATTCACTTACTCAAAATCAGATTGATTTTCTTAAAATATCAGATCAATTTAAAGAACATAGCAGATATCTTATAAAAGATTTGGGACACATGCTTGATATTTCTACTCCGCAAATATTTAAAGCTGCGATTGAAAAATTAAAAGGCTCAATAGTTTTTCCAAAAGAAGAAATAAAAGTTGATTTATCAAAACGTGTCCCCGATGAAGAACCGTTTGTACAAATAAGTTCTAATGACATTAAAGAAGAAATAATTTTTAACGAAGATTTTAGAAACGATGAAGAAGAAATAATTCAAAATTTTGAACCAACAATATTAAATCCCATAAAACCTTTGGATAATATTTTAAAAAAAATATCCAACAATGAAATTGATTATGAAGAACTTATTAAGTATTCAAAAATCATGGAAGAGAATGCAGCGTTATCCAGAAAAATTGGATTTGAAATTTTATCCGGAATGCATCGCATAATTTCTAAAGCATTAATCCTAATTAAAAATAGGGAGTTGATGCCTGGGAAAGATGTGATAGAAAGTTTACGCGCTTGTTTAATAGTTATAGTTGCCGTGGTGCGCGGTAAAGATGTTGACATAAATAATTATCTTAACAAAGCAGAAGAATTTGGAAATAAATTAGCGACAATAATAAGTAAGGAAAATATTTAATGAAGTTTTATGCAGTAATTATGGCGGGTGGAGTTGGTTCACGTTTTTGGCCCAGAAGTAAAAAGAAACTCCCAAAACAATTGTTACAAATTTTTGGTGATAATACGATGATCCAGGCTACGGTAAATCGTTTGTCTGGATTAGTAGAAAAAGAAAACATTTATGTAATAACTAATGAACTGCAAAGACCCGAAGTTATAAATCAATTAAAAGATGTACCTGAAGAAAATATTATCGAAGAACCATTCGGCAGAAACACTGCAGCTTGTATTGGATTAGCTTCTGTAATAATTAAAGCCAAAGATCCAAATGCAATAACTTTTGTTTTACCTGCTGATCACATCATAAAAGATGTTGAAAAATTTAAACTTACTTTAGAAAATGCTGCAAAGTTTGCAAATGAATCTAAAGGATTAGTTACGATTGGTATTGAACCAACAAGACCGGAAACCGGTTATGGTTACATCCAAATAAATGATAAACCGATAACAGAAAATATTTATAAAGTTTTAACTTTTGCTGAAAAGCCAAACTATGCTACTGCAGTTAGATTTGTTGACAGCGGAGATTTTTTATGGAACAGCGGAATGTTTATTTGGAGATGTGATGTAATTCTTGATGAAATAAAAAATCTTATGCCGGATTTACATGAGGGTTTGATCGCAATTGAAAAAAGTTTAACAAGTCCAAACTTTTCCCAAAGGGATGGATTTCCAAAAGAAGAGCTTAAAGAGCTTGCAATTATTTATGAAAAAAAAGGCTTATCGGAAAAAACCGCAATAACTGTTGCGCAGGAACTAACAGACCATGATCCAGTAATGGCACATCTTGATGCAGAGCTTAAC
>JBDTRQ010000408.1:0-5743 GCA_039931535.1 Ignavibacteriota bacterium | reverse complement strand
TAGCATAAATTCTTCTCGTTGTAGCGGTCCCACTTGTGGTAAAATATTAATAGAAGGCAAATCAAGTTTTAGCGCGTCACCCTTTGATGAAATTATTTTACCCTTTGGTGATTTAATTATAGAATGTACTTTAGCATCTTTATTTAAATAAGTCGTAACACTGCTACCATCCTTAAAGCTGGCTGTGATGATTGCGGGTTGGTCATTATTATACTGATTGCAGATCGAGTCAAAATTTATTTCTGCATTTTTAATCGAAGGGGAAACGCCATAGTTTCCACTAATATCTAACCATTCTGGCGCTCTCTTGTATGTCAAACTTTTATAACGATTTACTGTAAAAGATGTAATTCTGAGTGCTTCAACAACACTTGATTTTCCCGCATTGTTTGCACCTACAATTACATTGAGTAGTTTGAAAGGAATAATATGATGTGCAAATCCTCTATAATTCTCTAATTTTAATTCTTTGAGCATATGATATAATTCAAAATTTAATAAAATATCCTGCGGGTTAATATTCACTGGACGAATCATATTTGTTTATCGTAGGATTTCACATCATAAAATCTGTTGAAAGAAATAGAAGAGACACCCGCACATGCAAAACCAGTAAAATCACTTGCCGTCTATAACTCCACCAACAAGCTTCCCTCTCCTATATAAGTAAATTGAGAGTAGCATAACAACTCAACAAAACTAAATCAATAAAATATTAAACTCAATTAACAACCCGCAATAAAAAAACGTACTCTTGCACGCTTTTATTTTTAGTTAATACTTAGTTCATAACCATACTTCTGATAACTAATTAAACCTTTCTTTTTATTTTCTTCAATCCAGCCTTTTTCATTATGGCTTAACTCAATCAACTCGCCGGTGTTTATCTTATTAAACCTTTTAAATATTTCATCCATTACTTCTAACTCGCTTGGTTTAAATAATGTTTTATCAAACTTTTTTAATGCTACAGGTTTAACTACTTGTGAACTTTTTACTTCGGCAAAAACAAAATCTATAAAATTCTCATACGTTAATAAATCATAAATGGCATCGTACCTAAATGGAACCGGTCCCATTTGTATTGCCTGGTACATATAACCACTTATCGAATGTCCAAACCTTTTGAAATGTAAAAAGTCGGTATAGTATAACAGCTTATTCATTTTTACTTTAAATATATTTTCATTTGCCTCTAAATAAAACAAAACGATGTTGGCAAACTTTTCAAAAGAAGGTATTGAATAGCCGCTAAGTTCATTAGGTGTTATCTTATCATCCCACAAAAGTTTTTTTAAGTAATTACTATTATTAATTGTTTCAACTGCTTTTTCAATATGATGAACAACTTTATCAAAAAGTTTTTTAGTAAATAAACTATCTTTGGTTTCAACTATCTTTAAAAACTCTGTTGGCTGCATTGCAATATTTAATAATGTGCCGTTACTTTGATTTGGCACTTCACCGTTTTCATAATTACGATAAATATTAGTTCCAAAACCTAAAACCTCAGCCATCTTTACTGCTGATAATCCGTAACTTTCCCTTGCCTTAATCAATTGCTCAGGAAACGGGATATTATACTTTTCCCGATACTGATTATAAACCTGTTTAATATTTACATTATCTAACTCATCGGTTGTAAACTGTTGCTTACAGTCTTGGCATTTATAATACTTCTTGTGTACTTTAAAATCTTCTTTCCTGTAATTGATTTTTATTGTCTCCAACATTTGTAACGCATTTCCGCCGCAAAATGCACACTTCATTTTTAACTCCATATTTATTTAAAGGGATATTCCAAACCATGTTTTGCAACATGAAAAGAAATACAAATTACCGAACTGTTCGGCAATCCCATTTCTATCTTAATATATACTTCTTTGTTTTTTATTTCTAATCCAAATTCCCAGTAGTCGGGATGGTTTTTATACAACTCGTTTTTTGTTGGTCCGGCACAATAGTCTTCTGCCTGTAAACTTTTTATTAATTCTGTTCTTTCAGTGCCTGTTATTTCCAGTTCAGTAAGTGCCTGTAAGTTTTTATCACGATCATCCCGGTAAACAATTTTGAATACCGAAAGCTTTGTTTTGAAGTCTTTGAGGAATTGTTGTATATCTTCTTTTGTCACAACCAAACTTACACCAATATTTTTGGTTTGTCAACTATAAAGTTTATAAACCCTCTGATTATGTTACAATAACCACTATATAGTGTATAATCGAATATTCTAATCATTTCTTTAACAGTAAATTAAATCATTATTCTATTATCAATTTTTTTGCAACGCAGGAATGAATTCGCCGCCGCAGACTGATCTAGGATTATTCAATTATTTGAACACGATGAGATAGTGCCAGTAAAACAATAGTTAAAATATGTGGCTAAAGCCAGGGTAATTGTTGTTTATTTTATCCACGACTTGAAAGTCGTGGCAATAGATAAATTTATAGAACAAAAACACCCTTCAACCTGCCTGCCGGTAGGCAAGGCTCGGTTCAGGGTGACGGATAATAATCAAATCAGATGTGATCTTATTGAGTAATATTCTTCTAACGATTCCGGATTTGCAATGGCTTCTTTGTTATCAACTTTTTCGCTGTTAAGAATTCTTGTAACAGCAAGTTCAACTTTCTTTCCGCTTATTGTATGTGGGATAGATTTGACTTGAAAAATCAAGGATGGAACGTGTCTTGGTGTGGCTGTCAATCTTATTTTAGTTTTTATTTTTTCAATCAGGTCAGTATCAAGTTTCAATTTATCTTTAAGCACAACAAACAAAACAACTCTTACATCATTTTGATAATTCTGTCCAACAACCAAACTGTCTAAAACTTCTTCAACCGATTCAACAATTCTGTAAATCTCCGCAGTTCCAATGCGCACACCGCCTGGATTTAATGTTGCATCAGATCTGCCGTAAACAATAACTCCCCCGTTTTGGGTTATCTTAATAAAATCACCGTGATGCCACACATTTGGAAACCGTTCAAAGTATGCTTTCTTATACTTTTCGTTCTCTGCATCATTCCAAAAATAAACGGGGCTTGAAGGAAATGGTTCAGTGCAAATTAATTCTCCTTTTTCATTGTTCAATAAATTTCCATCATCATCCCAGGCTTCCACTTTCATTCCCAATCCACGGCATTGTATTTCTTCTTTGTAAACAGGGATTATAGGACAGCCGAGCATAAAGCAGGAGATAATATCTGTTCCGCCCGAAATTGAAGAAAGCTGCAAATCACTTTTTACATTTTTATAAACCCAATTAAAGTTTTCTTCACTTAATGGAGAACCGGTTGATAAAATTGTTTTAAGCTTGGTAAGATTAAATTTTTCTTTTGGGATCAATCCGCTTTTTTCGATACTTGTTAAATACTTTGGACTTGTACCAAAGATTGAGATTTCTTCTTCCTCAATTTTCTTCCAGAGAATTTCATTATTTGGATAAACTGGACTGCCGTCAATCAAAACAATACCTGTTCCCAATTGTAATCCGCTAATCAGCCAATTCCACATCATCCATCCGCAAGTTGTGTAATAAGCAATCTTATCCTCTCTTTTTACATCGGAATGTAGGTGTAATTCTTTAAAATGCTGAAGCAAAGTTCCTCCTGCACCGTGCACAATACATTTTGGTTTTCCAGTCGTTCCCGAAGAATACAATATATAAACTGGATGATCAAAAGGAAGCTGCCCAAAGCTTATTGATGATGAAGTGTTATCTATCAACTCATTAAAATAAATATATTTAGATTGATTACTTGTTTGATTTAATGGCTGAAAGTTATTTACCAATTCATCAAACTCATTTATCAAAATTACTTTTTCAATCGATGGAATATTATTCTTTATCTGACCAATTTTATCTCTGCAATCAATATTCTTTCCGGCATAATTGTAGGATTCTATTGCAAATAAAACCTTAGGTTCAATCTGCCCAAAGCGATCGCAAACACCTTCAATTCCAAAATCCGGAGAGGTGGAACTCCATATTGCTCCCAAACTTGTTACGGCTAACATTGCAATTATGGATTCGGGATAATTAGTTACAAATCCAGCAACTCTGTCTCCACTTTTAACACCGAGACCTTTCAATCCTTCAGCACAACGAGCAACCAGATTATAAAGTTGTTTGTAACTAATTTTTATTGTTGGATGTTTTTCACGAATTGAGATCAGCGCAATCTGATCATCTCTGAATCGCAAAAGATTTTCTGCAAAGTTTAATTTGGAATCCTTAAACCAAACAGCACCGGGCATAATTCTTTTTTCAAGCACAGATGAATAAGTCTTTGAATGAATGATACCCGAATATTCCCAGATTGATCTCCAAAAATCTTCTATATCATTGATTGACCAATTGTAGAGTTCATTGTAATTGGAAAAATTTTTATTGAAATGTGTTTTAAGAAATGCAAAGTACTCTTGAAAGTTACTGTTTTTTATTCGCTCATCAGGGGGTAACCAGATTGGATTAATTTCATCACTCATTTTTCTCTTCCTGCAAATAAAGCAATTTTCCAAGCAATTTCTATTTGATTTGATTCAAGTGCAATCTTAGCCGTTTCCTCAAAATATTGTCGTTTCAAATTCACATCTAACTCTGTATCCTGCAAGAGAAACTTTAACATATATTTATAATTCTTATCGCGTTTATATCGATGAAATGCAGATAATGATTGCTCAAAATCCACTAAGGTTAAAGCTCTAACCTCTTCAATATATGCATTTACAAAATCTACTAAAGGTATAGACTCGATATTGCCAAATTTACCAAGATTGTTTCCTGAATACACATTTGAGCTTCGGATAAATTCAGGAATCTTATCATAACCAATACCTTTTTTTACTATTGGTTTTTCAACCTCAAAAATGTTGTCGCCAAAAGCACGACAATAAAAATCTTCGGCCATACGCGCCACAAGATCAATCTTGTTCGGATGGATCAATCCATTTACGAAAATATCCTCATCAACATGAAATTTTATCACTTCGCAAATGGCAATGTTAGCAGAAGCACCGCCTTCGCCGTAACTCATCATATCAAGTAATTTACATTCCATTTGAAACGGAGATTCTTGTACACGTTTGGCTTTAACAATCTCAGAATTAATTGGTGTTAAACCGGTTTTTATAAATTCATCAATTCTAGTTTCATATTCAGTTGAAGCAAGGCTTACCTGCTCAACCATTGCATAAGTAACTGCTTGAACTACGCACTCTTTTGTTTCGACAATATTTTTATAAGTGTCTTTTAGAGTGGAGTCTCTTCCTCGTCTTGAGGGAGAAAAAGCAATTACTGGTGGATTAGCACCAAACACATTAAAAAATGAAAATGGAGAAAGATTATTAACGCCATCTTTCGATATAGTTGATACTAATGCGATTGGACGAGGCCCAATTCCGCCTTGCAATAATCTTTGAACCTCTGGAATTGATAATTCATTTGGATTATAGTGTTTCATTTTTATTCTTGAGTTAATAGTCTGGGTGAAATAATTTACTAATAAATTTTTGATAGTCATTTCGAATGAGTCTTCTGCCGAGGGCATCCCTTCGGGAGAATGAGAAATCTGATTAATAATTAATTAAGATTTCTCCCTGCGGTCGAAATGACATCCAAAAAAAGCCTTGGGCATAATAATTTTAGAATTTCTTTTGCGTTCTGTTGTCTTAACTATTTTTCTTTTTTACAAAAGCTTTTTGAGGGTACAATACTTATTTTGCCAATCTATTTTAT
>JBDTRQ010000407.1:0-3402 GCA_039931535.1 Ignavibacteriota bacterium | reverse complement strand
ATATTATCCGTATCACGAGATATTACGAGCAGAAAAAATGTAGAAGATGCATTAGCGTTAAGTGAGGAACGTTACCGTGCCATCTCAAATCTTACATCAGATTATTTATTTTCTACACAAGCCGATCAAAACGGATTTCATAAACTTGTTTGGATAGCTGGTTCATTTGAACGGATTACGGGTTACACGGTAGATGAATACATAAAAGCTGGTGGATGGCGAGCCACACTTCATTATGACGAACTTGAACTTGATGATCTTGATCTAGAAAAACTAAAAAGAAATGAAAAAGTTAATCGTGAAATCATGACGTATCATAAAAATGGTTCTGTTGTATGGGTAAGATCTTATGCGCAGCCAATTTGGGATAATCAAAACAAAATACTGTTGGGAGTTTATGGTGCGGTCGAAGATATAACAACGCGTAAGCAAACTGAAATTATTCAAAAGATACAGTACAAAATTGCTGATGCTGTTGTCAGTTATAAAACTTTAACAGAATTATTTGAGTCAATTAGAAAAGAACTTTCGATAATAATTAATGTTAATAATTTTTTTATTGCTCTTTACGATGAAACAACGGGTATGTTAAAATCGGATGTTGATAAAGATGAGGTTGAAGAAATTTCTGAATGGGAAGCTAAAGGTTCTATGACTGGGTACGTTATCGAACAAAAAAAATCTTTATTACTTAATAAGGAAGAAATACAGAAGTTGATTGATTCTGGAACTGCTGGAATGATTGGAGTAATTCCGGAAATTTGGTTGGGTGTTCCATTTAAAATTGGCGGAAAAGTAATTGGTGTTTTAGTTGTTCAAAGTTATAATAATCCACAAGCTTATGATCATTCGAGTATCGAAATACTTGAAATCGTTGCGCACGAATTAAGTATTTACATACAGCATAAAAAAGCAGAAGAAGAAACATTTAAATTATCTGTGGCAATAGTTCAAAGCCCTGTTAGTATTGTTATAACTGATCCTAATGGAAATATCGAATATGTTAATCCAAAGTTTAAAGAAATCTCTGGTTACAGTTTAGAAGATGTGTTGGGTAAAAATCCAAGGGTGTTAAATTCAAATGAACACCCGAAAGATTTTTTTACTAATCTTTGGAGTACTATTGCTAATGGTAAGAACTGGCAGGGCGAGATTAGAAACAAGAAAAAAGATGGAAGTTTATATTGGGAAAATGCGTTTATCTCTCCTATTATAAATGCGGATGGAATGATTACTAATTATGTAGCTGTAAAAGAGGATATTACCGATAAGAAAAAAATGATTGAAGAATTAATCATTGCAAAGGAAAAAGCTGAAGAGATGAACCGTGTAAAATCAAGCTTCTTTGCAAATATGAGTCACGAACTTAGAACGCCAATGGTTGGTATATTAGGTTTCAGTGAATACTTAATGAATGAATTGAAGGACAATCCAAGTTATTTTACGATGGTTAATTCAATTAATGTTTCTGGTCATAGATTGTTAGAGACATTAAATTTGATATTAAACTTATCAAAACTTGAAGCTTCAAAAGTTGAAGTAAATATAGAAGCACAAAATATTATTCCTTTATTAAAAGAAAGTTTTGGATTTTTTGAATCTGCAGCCAAGAAAAAAACAATTGAATATTCTTTTACAATTGAACAGGAAGAAATAATTTGTAATGTTGATCAACTCCTCTTCTCAAGCATATTTAATAATCTAATAAATAATGCAATTAAATTTACAGATTCTGGAAGCGTAAAAATTAGTGTTACTACTGATTCAGAATCTGTAAACATTTCGGTTGCTGATACAGGCGTTGGAATATCAGAGATGAAACAAAATCTTATTTGGGAAGAATTTAGGCAAGCAAGCGAAGGCTATAATCGCGGATTTGAAGGAACAGGGCTTGGT
Organism: Ignavibacteriota bacterium; assembly: GCA_039931535.1. Classification (GTDB taxonomy): domain Bacteria; phylum Bacteroidota; class Ignavibacteria; order Ignavibacteriales; family Ignavibacteriaceae; genus IGN3. Next base: position 1,506 of record JBDTRQ010000407.1, on the reverse strand, counting down.
TTAACTATTGCTAAAAAGTATACCGATTTAATGAATGGCAACATTACGGTAAAAAGTAATTTGGGAAAAGGCACTACATTCAATGTAACTTTCCCCCTTTCTAACAGCACTTCAACTCAATCTCACTTGTTAAATAATATTGAACTAAATAAAGCTGTCGAATCAATTCAACAAAACCCCGAAATAAAAATACTTTATGTTGAAGATGATGAAATTTCTGTAAAGTATGTTACAACTGTTTTAAAAACTTTTTATGATGTTGATTCTGCAAATGATAGCGATGAAGCATTGAGTAAAATAAAACAGAATAAGTACGATGCAATATTGATGGATATAAATTTACGCAGAGGAATGGATGGTGTTGAATTAACAAATGTAATAAGAAAAATTGATGGTTATCAATCTATTCCAATAATTGCCATTACAGCATTTGCAATGGGCAAGGAACAGGAAGAATTTTTAGCAAAAGGAATGACTCACTATTTATCCAAACCATTTGTTAAAGCTCAGCTTCTAAATTTGTTGGATAGCGCAATTGATAAAAAGTAAAACTGTTTTGATTTAAAGTTTATTGACTAAATAAAATCAAGAATAACTTTTGATATGAGATATTTATTATTGTTATTATTATTTACGGTTACTCTTCAAGAGATCAGCTCACAGGAAATCACTTCGCCCGATAATAAATTAAAACTTACAATAAAACTTTCTGACACAGGCGAGTTAGTTTATAGTCTGATGCGAGAAGGTGAGCAAGTAATTAAAGACAGCAAATTAGGAATCGATCTTTTAGATCAAGCTGATTTAATGCAGGGATTTTCAATCACAAATATTAATAACTCAACATTCTCAGAGGAATGGGAACCTGTTTGGGGTGAGGTTGATAAAATTCTAAACAATTACAATCAAATGCAGGTAACTCTAAATCAACAAAAAGAAAAGCGAACTATTATTCTTACGTTCCGGGTTTTTAATGATGGCATTGGTTTTAGATATGAGTTTCCAAAACAAGATAATCTAACTTACTTTACTGTACTTGAAGAAAATACTGAATTCAATTTAACGGGAGATCATAAAACATTTTGGATACCCGGTGATTATGATTCTCAAGAATACACTTACACCACTTCCCTGCTTTCTGAAGTTAATTCTAATATTGATATTATCCCCTGCTTTGTAAGAACCGTTTGGCGTAGACGAAGTAATCGAAGTAATAGTCGGAGCTGTTGTATCAATGATAATGTTAGAGCCAGTGGCAATATTTGTTACAGGCAAAGCAGTATTCAAAGTACCGTTAGCATTCAAATTCCATTCGTCGACACTTGCATTTAAGTCAAAGTTATGATTTAAAGACGAAAGATTCGCTGTCCCATAATTCAGTTTCAGCTTCGCTCCAATCGTCCATTTATCATTCATTTTTCGTGAATAGCCGATCCCAGCTTCAGTGAAAACAGACATATCAACACTCATACTCTTCATATCAAAGTAATTTGAATTGATATCACG
>JBDTRQ010000406.1:0-5036 GCA_039931535.1 Ignavibacteriota bacterium | reverse complement strand
ATCAAACTGCTAATAACTTCAATATTTTTAACTTTTTTAGCAAATCCTTCTAAAATTATTTGTTTACCATTAAGCAAAACATATTGATCCATCATTTTATAAATTACTTTTTTGTAAGGCGGTAAAAATGTCTCATGGTTTTTACCCGCTGCAAAAGAATTTTCAATACCTAAAACTCTGGAGTAGGAATCATTTATTGCGATCAATTTTCCCTCTAAATCTTTAATCCAGATTGGAAATTCATATTGATCAATTACATTTTTAGCAAGCTTTAAAGACACAATTGTAAAGGGAACCAAACGCTGCAAATCATTTATGATTGTTTTAATAGGATTATCATCATTTACATTTAGATTTTTTAAATATGATAATTTTATCTTGCTCAGTAAATTATTTTGATTAATGTTTTTGATGTTTCGAAAAATCAAAATGATGTTAGTTGTTTCATCTGTTTGGATAGGCTCGATGGCAAGATCAAATTCTAAAGTGTTACCGGATTTTAGATTGAATGATGTCTCTTTAACTATTTTTTTTTGAAAAGTATTTACAACAGGACCGATAAGATCTGTTAATTGTTGAACGGTTTCCTTTTCAAAAACTTGTTCTAATGTTATATGATAATCATCAATTATAAAGAGTTCGGAAGCTTTATGATTTGTAAAAATAATTTCAAACGAATCATCTAAAATTATAAGCGGGTCACCGTGGTAATCGGAGTTTCTTCCAAGAATATCGAGCCAATCTTTATTTTTTATTTCCACCTGATTGAAACCGCTTAATTAATTAGTTGAAATCACCACTTCATTTGAATATTCTGAAAACCGATTCAAATCATATCCTCGTATTCTGTAAGTATAAGTTTTATTTGTATCAATATTAAAATCTAAATATAAATTACTTGTTGCTTCAATTCTGCGCAGGAGAGAAAAATTATCAGAACCAGTTTTTCTTTCGATATCAAAATACAAAATATTATTGTCTGAATTATTCCAGGTTAATTGAATAACCTTTACAGTACTGTTGTAAGTTGCCGCAAGATTTGTTGGAGTTAGTAAAATACTTGCTGTAATTTTTATATTTACGATATTACTAAAAGCTGAATCTTCGTTGGAATAAGCGGCGATCCTGTATTGATAAGTGTTCCCGGCTACAAGCCCATTTCCAGAGTCTTTAAACGAAGTCGTGTTTTTTGCAAGAACAGCAATTCTATTAAAAACTGTATTATCAGAACTTCTTTCAACAGCAAAATAATTTTCATTACTACTGTTATCTATCCAGCTTAAATTAACATTTGATATTCCACTAACACTAGCAGTAAGATTTGTGGGAGGAAAAAGATTTCCTGATGTAATTATTCCCGCTGTATTTATTTCATTACTAAAATCTGAAAAGCCTGAATTTTTATATCCGCGTACTTTATAAAAATAAATTTTACTTGTATCAAGATTATCATCATTAGTATTGTTTGATTTACCTGAAAGCTGTTGATGCAATTCGTATATACCATCAAGATTTATTTTACGCCAAAGTTCGTAACCCTCAACATAGCGCGATGAATCTTTCCAGCTTATATTTACAGAACCATCACTAAGTTTGAGTAGAGATAAATTGTAAGGTTTAAATGGAACTCTATTGTCATTTGTAATTAAAACATTTGTAACCACGTTACTTTTTTGTGAAGTACCTTCATTATCATAATAGATTAAATACAAATTTATCTTCTTTCCGATAAAACTTGAATCAACTTGATATGAAATTAATGGCGCAGTTCCGTTACTGTTCGGTGGAATATTTTTAACGAATACTCCATCAACATATAACTCAAGAAATTTTATTGAGTAAGGTTGTACTAAAGAATAAATTATTTCATTATCCCCTTCCATCATAGTTCCGTCATTTGATGGAGATGCAATTTGAATTTTGGAGTTCGTTTGATTTGTGTTTTTATCAGGGTCAGTACTAAGATCAGCACAGGATTGGGTAACAAAAAGCAGCACAGTTATTATAAGTAAAGATTCTTTTTTTGTTATTTTCCAGTTTTTCATTTTGTGATGCTAAATTTTGTAGATCAATTTATTCGATATTGAAATTGACCTTGATTTTATTAACTGATTTAGCTCCAATATTATTTAAAGATATTTCAAGAACATCTGCGATATTATCAAACTGATAATTCAACATTGAGTTATTAAAAGAAATAGTTAATGATTTTTCATAAATATTTTTATTACAGTTTAAAAATATTTTCAAATTATTTATTTCATCTGAATTTTTATTATTCAAAATAATTTCTATTTCATTTTCTGAAATTGATTTAACTTCTGCTGAAATTCGTTCTCTTATTTCCCACCATTTCTTTATTGAGTTTAGAGAAGCAAAATTATATCTGTTAGATTTTAATTGATTAATATTTGTCAGCAATTCATCTTCTAAATTCTTTTCACAATCAATTTTTGGATTATAGTATAAAATATTAGTTACGTTTTCAGATTTTTGATTGTTATAATTTTTAGAAAATGGAATCAGCATAATATCATCATCAACAATTATTGGAAGACTAAAAATTGGAGATATAAAAAGTATTTTATCTATTCCGTTTTCTTTTAAAGAATTCAAATCACTCTTGTTTAGAAATTCTTTATTAACAAGAATGGATTGTAATTCTATTTTATTTTCAGTGTTAAATTTATTTACCAACTCAATTAATTCGTTCGATGTTAGATTTGAATTCTCCGATAAATCAAATACGATTTCATCTTCTTCAAATCTATTCAATATTTCCTTGTTAACTTCTTGGGAAGGGGTAACAAGTAAAATTGGTTTGGTATTATTTTTTTGTAACACATCAATCAATTCTAACCCAAGTGCATTATTATATTTGATTGCAAAAACAATTGGTGATGACAGACTATCTATAAAATTTTGGAGATAAACATCGGGTTTATTATCCATCCAATTAAGTGAATTAGTGATCAAGTTCTTATAAGTTGATAAATCATCTTCACCGCCAATAATATCTGTAGGATCAAAACCCGTCCACAAATATTTCCCATTTCCAACACTTCCATAAAGAATTGAAGACTTTTTTGAGTTTAAATCATTTTCATCTAAAATATATCCATAAGGATATGAATTCATTTCATAGTTATCAGATTGAAGTGCTTGATTCCGATTTGATATTTGCAAAACTAAATCATCATCCAACTTAAATTGATTTAAATAATTTGGAATGATTGAATGTTGAAAGCTAATACTCGGTGATTTAGCTGATTCAATATTAGTTACACCAAACAATGTTTGAAGGTTTTGAAAATCATTATGGTCGTGGTTTGCAAAAAATAGTTTTGAGCCTAAGCTTATAATAGATTTTCCTTTCGCTAAAAAATTCTGCAGTTCAATAAATTCATCATTTGAAATAAAATTTACGGATGGTAAAATTAAAATATCAAAATCATCAACAATGCCTGATTCAATTTCATCATCATAAATAACTTTGTAGGTAATTTTATTTTGCATTAAAAATAATTCCCACGTTGTTATGGTATCAATTATTTTTGTGGAATTTGCATCATTCAATTTTTCCGATAATCCCGAATAAAGAACAGCAATTCTCAACTGATTAGCATTCACGGCTTGGGAAAAAGATAATCCCGCAAAAACAATTACTATTAAAAATATTTTTAGATGTTTATACAATTTTTATTTGTGTAGTTTTTTTAATTAGCGACTTTATCATAATCAATATAGTATTGGCGCGACTCACCCGGTTTCAAATCATCTATGTACAAATAAACCATTTGTGAACCTTCGGTGTGTTTAACGCTTGCAGTTTTAGTTCCAATAATTTCTGAACCGATTGCGATGTTTTGTGCGTAGTCATTAAGATCAAGATCAACAACTAAATTATTTATGGATTCAACTCCAGGATTTGAAACTTTTAATGCAACACGAGTTTTACCTCTTCTGTCAGCTTTGATTTCAATATAATCTCTTTTCTCATACCATTTTTGAATTTCATTAGCAGTTGCAATCCAGAATTTTTTCTTTTTCAAATCTTTGATTACATCTTTAATAGTATTTGAGTAATCACTTCTGCACTGATATTCCGTATGAAGTTTAAAAATATACATGCCGCCTTCAAAAAGTACACGGTCTAAATCTTCCTGATAAGTATAAAATTGAAATTGTGGAAGCGTTAATCCAAAATCTCGAATAATTTCATAATCATCACGAGCAGTTTTTGTCATTGTAACAATTCGGTTATCACCCCGAATTATAGTTTTAGGCACAGATCGATCTGTAAGAGAATCGGTAAAAACATATTTATAATTTGCATTAATAACTGCATTTAAAGTGTTTTGATCAAACAAACCATAGTAAGGCAAAAATCCAGAAACAGTGCTTGATGAAATATTTTCAAGTTCACGTTTTGCTGCTGTTAATTTTTTTAATTGTTCTTCGTAGGAATTTAATTTATTGGACTTATCATTTACTGAAGCCAAATAACCAATATCAACTAGTGCCGCAATTTCCCCATAAGAAGAAATTTTTTTAACAAGCTCTTTATTGTTTTCGGCAGTTTGCGGATCCATAAAAAATGTTGCAGAAATTCCTTCGCTTTTTAAAATCGGTAAAACATTATTTATGTTATTCACATCATTGGTAAGTACAGGCGCAACAACAGCAGCAGCTTCGTATCCTGTGGGCCAATCTCTTACGTATGCAATCGGAAAGTACATTAACCACTTTATTGAGTTGTTAAAAAGTCTTTCAAAAAAAACATAATCTTCCTGCACGCCGATAATGGAATTTAATTCAAATCCCATCCACATAAATCTGCCTTTGCCAAAATTTCCGTATGCAATTCCTGCAGATTTTTTTATTTCTTCACGTACAAGTCCATCATCCATCCGATAGTTATACCAAAAGCTGACTTGTGTTGTCCTTGGATCTAAAACTTCAACAGCCATTGGTCTATCCCAAGTTGCAACTTTTAATGGAAAACCGGTTGGAATATTTGCAGTAATTGGCAAGCT
>JBDTRQ010000405.1:0-14674 GCA_039931535.1 Ignavibacteriota bacterium | reverse complement strand
TTTGCTTTGAAGAATTATTCATACATCGATCCCAAAAATACTTTTGCTTCCGGCGCATCTTACGGCGGATATATGATTAACTGGATTGAAGGGCACACGAATAGATTTAGCGCATTGTTTTGCCACAACGGAACTTTTAATCTTGAAAGTATGTGGGGAACAACTGAAGAGCTTTGGTTTCCTGAATGGGATATAGGCGGGACACCGTGGGAAAATCGTGAAGCGTATGTAAAATGGTCGCCGCATCAATATGCAAAGAATTTTAAAACACCAATGTTAATTGTACACAGCGCTTTTGATTTTAGATTATCAGAAGAGCAAGCTTTTCAGGCATTTACAACTCTGCAAAGATTGGGAGTTGAAAGTAAGTTCCTGTATTTTCCAGATGAAACTCATTTTGTAAGCAAACCGCAAAACGCAAAGTTGTGGTGGAACACAGTGTTTGATTGGTTTAAATCGCATCAAAAATAGGAGCAGAAATGAAAGTAAGAGAATTTGAAGTTATAACTCCCGATGATGAAATCTTTGAAAACCTTGGCGACCTTGGGGCTTTTAGAACAGGCGGGAGAACGGAAAAAGAAATTGAAGATGATTACAAAGAAAAAACGAATTACGTTGAAGAAAATTTATGGAGTAAAGTTCAGCGTGTAGGTAAGAAAATTTCTTTTGCAAAAGATATTATGGCTCTTTACAGCTATATGAAAGACCCTTTCGTTAGCTGGCATCGTAAAGCTATTGTTGTGATGGGATTAGTTTATTTTATCTCACCAATAGATGCCATTCCAGACATCGCTCCTTTCATCGGATATCTTGACGATTTAGGAGTTGTGGCTGCGGTAGTAAAATTTCTTGGCAGAGAGTTAATTCCATATTACGATGTTAAATATAGAGCTTAATTTTTTATTGTAAAAGTATGGCATTAAAAATTGATCCTCAAAAAAAGAATCGTTTAATTCTTATAATTGGTTCCATTGCATTTCTTTTTAATGGTTGGGATTCATTAGACCAAAATAATTACCTACTGGCAGGGTGTAATTTCTTACTTGCATTTACCAACATAGTCAGTCTTTATTTTATTAAAGATAAAGCCACCACCATTAACTTAGTTTTATTTTTACTTAATTCTTTTTTGGCATTTATTATTGCATTTAATTACTTGGAAGTTGGTAAAAAAGGTTTACCTATTGTCTGGGCATTAGTTGGCTTTATATATATAATCTTAGCATTATCAGTCTACAAAAAAACAAAGCAATCAGTAAAAACATGAATTTCAAACTCCTAAAATCACAAATCCTTTATAAAGGTAAAGTATTTGATCATCAAGTTGATGAGATTGAATATGAAAGCGGAAATAAAGGAATCAGAGAAGTTGCAATTCATCCCGGCGGCGCTGTTGTTGTTCCAGTTAAGGATGATGGAAAAATAATTTTAGTAAAGCAGTTCAGATATCCACTGCAAAAAACATTGATTGAATTACCCGCGGGCAAACTTGAAAAGGGAGAAGACCCGCTTGTTTGCGCAACACGCGAACTTGAAGAAGAAACCGGATACAAAGCAAAAGAAATTAAAAAGTTAGGTCAGATTTATACCGCACCAGGTTACTGCACAGAAATTTTGCACATCTATTCTGCTAAAGGTTTAACAGCCGGAAATCATAATCGTGAAGAAGGCGAGTTTGGAATGGAAATTTTGGAATTGAGTTTAAATGAAATTGAAACAATGATAAACAATGGCGAGATAACCGATGCCAAAACAATTGTTGGAATATTTTATTTGAAAAATCTCACCATTCGTTGATTATCTATTCTTTTTTATCCAAACCTAAATTTCTATATTAAGGCAGTATTAAACAATAATTATGAAGATTTACAATCATCTACTAAATACTATTAGGGAAAAAGGAGCTGCTTATTTAGTACTGCTTGATCCCGATAAACTTTCTGAAAATAAACTTGCCGGATTTTTAAAGCATTGTGAAAAATCTGGTGTTGATGGTTTATTGATCGGCGGAAGTTTAATGGTTAACGGTGATTTTGAATCATTCATTGAAAAAGTAAAAGTTAATACAACACTTCCATCTATAATTTTTCCCGGAAGTATTACCCAGGTTTCTTCTTTTGCAGATGCAATTTTATTTCTTTCAGTTGTTAGCGGAAGAAATCCTGAACACTTAATCGGCAAACATGTTTTAGCTGCTCCATCAATTAAAAAAAGTGGAATTGAACCAATATCCACAGCTTATATTTTAGTTGAATCGGGTGCAACAACCACTGCAGTTTATATGAGCGGAAGTTTGCCTATTCCAAGAAAAAAACCGGAAATTGCTGCGGCAACAGCACTTGCATCAGAATATTTGGGAATGAAATTAATTTATCTTGAAGCCGGAAGCGGTGCTGATAATTCTGTTCCGAATGAAATGGTAAAAGCAGTTAGTGCGCAATGTTCTGTTCCAATTATTGTTGGTGGCGGAATCAGGAATCCGCAAACAGCAAGAGAAAAAGTTGAAAACGGCGCATCGATAATTGTAACAGGTAACTATTTTGAAAATGAAAACAATTGGGATTTGATCAAAGATTTTGCTTCTGCGGTGCACATTAAACAAAGTATTTTAGTTTAGCATAAACCGTCATTCCGAGTCCCAATGGACGAAGGAATCTACAGATTGCTTCGTCTGGCAAATGCCTTCCTCGCAATGACATTCATATAATAGGAAAAAAAATTGGACGCACAAAAATTTATTATTGATTCGTTGAACGAAAGTTCTGAAACAAAACTAAAAATTAAAGATCAGCTTTCGGATGATATTATTAAAGCGGTTGATATTTTGGTTGCATCATACAAAGACGGCAACAAACTTTTGCTTTGTGGTAACGGTGGCAGTGCTGCGGATTGCCAGCACATTGCAACTGAATTTATGATACGTTTAAGTCATAATATTCAACGTCCGGCTTTACCTGCGATAGCACTTACTACAGATTCATCAAACTTAACTGCAGGCGGTAATGATATTGGTTTTGAAAATGTGTTTGCAAGAAATGTAGAAGGACTTGGAATTCTCGGTGATGTTTTGTTAGCGATCTCTACAAGCGGCAATTCTCCAAACATTATTAAAGCTGTTGAAACTGCTCACGCAAAAGGTATGAAAGTAATTGGATTACTTGGCGGAAGCGGAGGTAAATTAAAATCTATTGTTGATTTACCGATTGTTGTTCCTTCATTAAACACACAAAGAATACAGGAAGGGCATATTACAATTGCTCATATTATTTGTGAATTAGTTGAAGACAAACTTTACGGATAACTAAAATTTAATTTCTATTCAATCTTATAAAGCATTGCAGCTTTATCTGCAGAAGTTACAATACCTCTTATTAGCGCTGAACTAAACCCATTATGTTCCATTTGATTTAAACCTGAAATTGTACAGCCGCGAGGAGTTGTAACTTTATCAACTTCACTTTCCGGATGTGTTTCACCACTTAGTAACAATGCAGCGGCACCTTTTGCAGTTTGGGCTGCCATCAATAATGCTTCTTCAGAGTGAAAACCTATTTCTATTCCGCCTTGTGAAGCTGCTCGTACTGCTCTTAAAAAAAACGCAATACCGCAGGCACAAAGTGCAGTTGCAGGAATCATTAATTCTTCATCAATAATTAATGTTTTACCAACCTGATTAAATATTTCCTCTGCAACTTTTAATGATTTATTATTTTTACTGTCTGCTGAAATACAAGTCATAGATTCCTGAATAGCAATTGCAGTATTTGGCATAACTCGTATAACTTCAACGCCATTACCAAGATGTGTTTTTATAGCTTTTATGCTTGCACCGGAAACCACTGAAATTACAATATGTTTTTTGGGATTTAAGCTATCTTTTATTTCAGAAAGTAATTCGTTTAACTGCTGAGGCTGCACTGCAATAATAATTACCTCTGAAGATTTAACAGCATCAATATTTTTTGAGGAAACTTTGAAACCTGTTTTTTTCTCTTCAATAAGAAGGTCAGCTCTTCTTCTTGTAATATGAATATTTTTTATCTCACATAAAGCAGATTTTAGTAGTCCCTTAGCAATTGCTAAACCTATGTTTCCACCACCGAGTATTGCGATTTTGTTAAATGTTGCCATCTACCATTTCCTATAAGTAATAATTAAATACTATTTTGAATAAAATGAAAATTAAATGAAAAGATAAATCAAATGCCCAATTTGGTCCCCATCCAATCAATTTTATCACCAACTTGAATATTATGTCTGTCTGTAAATCCAGCTAAAACTTCTACAACATATATTGCAGGTTGAGATGATGGATAACTTGTATCGGAAAGTATTTTTGTGCTTTTATGAATTGTAACAATTTTTTTCTGAGCATCAATAAAAATCATATCTAAAGAAATCAGTGTGTTACGCATCCAGAATGATTGAAGCTTTTGTGTGTTAAATATAAAAAGCATTCCTTGATTTTCTTTCATCTCATTGCGATTCATCAACCCCAGTTCCCGTTCATATTCTGAGCCGGCAATTTCAAGATCAATTTTAGTTTTTAAAGTGCCGAGAGAATCTGTAAAAGTAAGTTCACCTTCTTTTGTAAAAGTATAATATTCCACTTTAGGCTCTTTAGGTATAAAATTATTTACGATAAAAAATCCTACTACTGCAATTGCTAATACAGCAATAATAATTTGTTGAAACGAGAATCTACTTTTTGGTTTACTCGATTTTTGTTCTGTTTGTTTAATTTGCTTTTTAGCCATTGTCATTTTTCCGATATTATTATGAAGCAAATATAAATAAAGATTTTTAGTGTTATCATTCCGTTTTACAGTCAGGCAAAATCAATCACTCGGTCGTTCAGCCATTTTTGCTGATGTGAAGAAATCGTTGTAAAATCTTTTTGTGTATTCGTCCAAAAGTTGTTCAATTCTTTTTTCGCTTGATGATTTAATTATCACTCCTGCGTGATATTCTTTCTTTAATCGCCACCAAACTTCCGGATCGTTGTACGCATCAAGATTAGACCACTCTTGTTTTGATAGTGAATTTAGAATAGCAGCAAAATTATTTTCAACTTTTGGAAGTTTATACTTTTTTTCACCGTTAAGAATTTCAATCTTTGCCCACTCGCGCCATAAATTAATTCCTGTTGCTGCTTCAACAAGCGAGGAAAGATTTGCGCCGCCAACCCGCGAAGATGTTTCTAAGAAATATAGCTTTCCATTTTCATCACGAATAAATTCTGAGTGAGAAACTCCGCGCAGTAATCCTAATGCCTTTAATACTTTTTTATTTAATTCTAAAACTTCTTTTGCTTCATCAGATTTACTATCTAATGTTTTGCTTGTAAAAACTCTTCCGTCGTGCGCAACTTCAAACGGCGGAGTACCGTATTTGCTGGCTAATCCAAACACAACTTCTTTATCATTAATAATTGTATCCACATGATAGATATTTCCGGGAACAAACCTTTCCATCAAGAAAAACGATTGTTCATCTGCAAGATGATTAATTCTATCCCACATCTCCTGTTTGTTGGTTACTTTTTTTAATCCGTAAGAACCGGCAAGCAAACGAGGTTTTATCATATAAGGAAAGGGAACTGTCTCGGCAAATTCATTTATCTTTTTATGATTTAGAAGGTGCAAAAATTCGGGAACAGGAATTCCTTTTTCTTTTGCAACCATTCTCATTGCAAGCTTATCACGAAAATGCCGCGCTGTTGTATCGCCCATTCCTGCAATTCGTAAATGCTCTCTGAGCGATGCGGCGCGTTCAACATCAAAATCATCAAGTGCAACAATTCTATCAATATTTTCAGTTCTTGCAAGATAGCTTACACCGTAAATTACATCCTGCATGTCCCAATCTTTGTTTTTATCTGGAATGTAAAAAATCTCATCAAGACTTTCTCTTGGCCAATCAGCTCCTCCCAAACTTTTTGAAGTAAGCAAAATAACGCGGCAGCCAAGGGCTTTGGCCTCGCGCATAAAATCAAAACCTTTTTCATAGCTGGAAATACAAAGAATTGTTAACATAACATCACCTCAGTAATATTGAAATCCAATAATTAAAATTATTATTAATGAATTGATTAAACAGAAATTACAAATAACAAAAAACAAATCCCAAATTGCAAAACAAATCAACACTATTTTGACTTTTCAATGATCGCTGAAAAAATCTTTTTTAATTCTGTTGCTTCCAGTATAAGGTCATTGCATTTATTTCTATAAATTTCATCGTTTGTCTCTGAAATTAATCTCAACCAGAATATACTCTCTTTTGCTTCTTTTCTTGAAATACGAAGATGCATTACAAAATCCTTTTTACCTAACGATTCATTGGCTTCTATATAATTTGCTCCAACTGAAGAAGATGATCTAATCACTTGTTTGCTATATTCAACATTTGAAATCGTTTTGGGAATACTTTTCATAAACAAACAAACTGATTTAGCGAATTGAAAAGTTCTTTCTTCTAAATCATATTCAGCCATTTGGTTTATTCACTTTATGCATTATTTCAAAAATATTATTTGAGATTTGTATTTTGGTTTTTGTTATTTACGATTCGAAGAATAGGATAAACATTTTCTCCTTTATCATAAAACGGAGAGCGTTTGTAAAAGAAATCTAATCGTTCGCCAAAATTATTTTTAAATGATTCATCTTCATTTACTTTTTTATAAAACTCGGAACGTAGCTGCGGATCATCTTTCATCATCTGTTTTGAGTATGGTTCCATTACATAAGCTTCTGCATATTCTTTTCGTTCAAAGAATGCATTAAAGAATCCCCAATTAACAAATGAATCCGGTGCTTCGGGTTCTAATAGATTTACAATTACTCTTAGAGCTCTTTGATTTGTATAAACGATTAAAGTTCCAGCTTCAACATCAACAGTATCATGACACGATGAGCAAGTAAAAGATGGAAGCTGTCTGCCTTCATAAGGTCTTGGTGCAAAGCGAATATTTTCAAAACGATATTTTTCAACTTTTATTGGCTTGTTCGATTTTAAAATATTGTATTTAATATGATGGGCATTTATTACTTCAATTACATCTTTAAACTGTGGCGGAATAAGATATGCTGCGGGAACAAATGTTTTCTTAAGTGAATTTGCTTTATTAAAGATCGGTATTTCAATTTCCATCGGATTATTTGTGTACTTGCGAACTGTTGATCCTGTAATTTCGCTGTACGCATCGTACCACTTAAATCCTTTGAACAAATATTTATCAAACTTTCCATTGCCAGCCAATACAAGCGGAAACTTTTTTCTATCAACAAGATAATTTTTAACTGTTTGTTTATCAGCAAATTTATTTAATGAAATAATTTCTTTGTGATTTTCATTTATAAAACTAATCGTGTGTTCCATCATTGATTTTGTAGAAAATACACGATTTGCAAATGGTTTTAAACTGTGCGTTTCTACAAGTAAACAAACACGGTTTTGCGCTGCACAATATCCGTGTGATAAACGCGGCGGTGCAGGCAGATCAACAATGCCGCTTTCTATTGTTCCAGATTTAAACTCCATATATGGTCCGATTATAAATCCATCGTGTTCAACTTTGTTTAATAGATGCGGTAGATATTTTTTTGCAATCAAACCAATTAAACCACGATCAATGTTTTGATGAGTTTCTATGCCATACGTTACGTGATACTGATAATCAGCTCCGTTTGTTGTGTGATTATCAATCATAAAATCAGGAAGCCAATCGTTAAAAAGATTTAGGAAAGATTTTATCTCGGGTGTATCGGCTTTTAAATAATCTCTGTTTAAGTTTAAGTTTAAGGCGTTGGTGCGCCAGCCCATTTTCTTTGGTCCGTTTTGGTTTGGTCTGTTAAACGGACTTGTTCGTTCGTGTCCATCAATATTTAAAACAGGAATGATTAGTAATATTGTGTTATCAAGAAGATGCTGTTTTTCTTTTGTGATAAGAATTTCTCGAAGCAAAAGCATACAAGCATCTTTGCCTTCAACTTCTCCGGGATGAATTCCGTTTTGGATAAGCAAAATTGCTTTGCCTGTTTTCTTTGCCAGCTCAGGAGTAAACGCTTTGTCTTTAGAAACAATAATTACTTTTAACTCTCTGCCTTGCGGAGTAACACCAATGGTTTTAATATTTACAAACGGCGTACTGTCTGCAAACTTTTGAAAATACTTTAAAGTGTTCTCATAATCCGGAGATTCAAGTTGATTTGATTTTTCAAAATGTGTAAGCCAGTCTTTAGAAATGTTTTTGTTCTTCATTATAATAAATATGATTAGTTATGATTGGTGTAAATATAAGTTTCATTTAACAAAAAAAGTGATTATTAAAAATCGCCATTAAGTAGGTTCTTTAATTTTTGTTCACTTCAACTTTCTCAACTGCTTTTCTGTTAGCTTCAAATAGTTTTCTTTGGATACAACTTTTTTATTGGTTCCTTTTTCAAGAGCAATTCTTGCATCGCCGGCTATCTTTCCGCCTTTGTTTGCATCGGATTTATTCTCATCAAAGTTTTTTGCGTTTTTGTTTTTAGTAATCTCAGTTGTTGAGGCTTCGCCAAGCATAGTAAAAATCAATTCAAGATCATTCATATGATCGCGAAGGTTTTCGCCTTTGCCGGGAAGATCTTTAACTTTTTTGTACTCGGTTGGTGTAAGTCCAAATGTAGCTTTACTAATTTCTGAAGATAATATTGCAAACTCAATTTTTTCTTTTACACCGCGTTTCTTCCATTCTTCGGTAAGTTCATCTCTAACAGCAATTCCACGCAGTCTTTTTTCAATCCACGCATCGCTGTAACCTTTTGCTTTATAAATTTCTCTTACACGCTT
Organism: Ignavibacteriota bacterium; assembly: GCA_039931535.1. GTDB lineage: Bacteria > Bacteroidota > Ignavibacteria > Ignavibacteriales > Ignavibacteriaceae > IGN3. Next base: position 5,839 of record JBDTRQ010000405.1, on the reverse strand, counting down.
AGAGGCAAATTCGGGATTTTCAATTTCTTCAATCTTTCGTATCCAACCTTAGCAAGCCAGCGTTTAAATGGTTCCGCTTTAGGCGACGGAATTGATTGGATAATACGAAATAGATTTTCAGCATCTGAACATTCTGTGCTATATTTTTTCCCATCAGAAGATTCCAATTTCAGTTGTCGACAAAATGTCGACAACTCAATTCCGCTTGATTCATTTTCCCTTTTCTTTAGACGATACCAATAATCTCTTGGTCTATCGCTATCCGTTAATGCTTCAATAACATCAACAACAGAAAAATACCATTTCTGTTCTGCTTCATTCCAAACAGAACGAATTTTTTTGATTCAAATAATTTAATGTTGCTCATGGTTCCTCCTATTTTATTATTAACTCACGTTCAGTAAAATTTGAAACCTTCAAGGTTTCATAAAAAAATTTTACCAAAGTTATTACATTAGGAATAAGAATCTTAAAACCTTGAAGGTTTTTCGACAGTTTGAGTAAGCTAAGTTAGTCACTCAAAAAATTAAGTATAAAATATTTTTACCCTATACCTTTATTCCTTATATCCTATTTTCCAAACTCCGGATGCTTTTCTAAAAACTTTCTAACATACCAGCAAGTTGGAATTACTTTTAAGTTTTTTTCTTTAGCATATTCAAAAGCAAAACGCACAACTTTTTCTGCTAAACCTTGTCTGCGAAATTGCTGCGGAGTAAAAGTTGAGTACAGATCAATTGTTTCTTTGTCTTCTGCATAAAGAAGATAAACCTCGTTACCATCAACATTCATTACAAAGCGGCTGCCTTGTTTATCGTTTGTTATTTCATTCATAATATTATTAGTTTTTTATTTGTTTGAATTACCATGTCCTAAAGTGTCTGTTGCAGAAGTCTGACTCGTCACCCTGAACTCGTTTCAGGGTCTCATTATTAAGAGAAATGAGATGCTGAAATAAATTCAGCATGACTAAATTGGGATACGCAATAAGTCATTAAGGTCGTGGCTATTTATTATAAAATTCCTCTCACCTTAAAATTTTCCACCAAATTTTCATATCCAATAAATTGAATTCCATCCCAGCCAAGGATTTTTGCTGCATCTACGTATTCTAAAATATCATCTATAAAAATGTGTTCTTCAGAAGGGAAGCCGGATATTTTTTCAACTGCACGATATATTTCTTCTTCAGGTTTTACAAATCCAACTTCGTGTGAAAGAAAAAGTTTATCAAACAATTTTAAAAATTCGTAATCGTGATATCCATATTTTTTGTGAATAGAGTTTGTATTTGAAACAAGATAAAGTTTGTAATTCTTTTTTAGTTCCGGTAAAAGGGCAATCACATCATCATTAAAAGTAAAGATATCCGACCAATATTTACAAAACGTTTCTTCATCAATACAGTGCTCAAGGTATTCTAACATTTTTGCAACAAATATTTTTTCAGATATCACTCCTTTTTCAAAATCACGATGAACATCGTAATTGTTTTTATACAACTCTAAAAATTGTTCGCCAATACCTGGTTTGTGTTTGTTTACTTTTTCTACAAAATATTTGTAATCAAATCGAACTAACACTTGTCCAAGATCAAAAACTATTGCGGAATATTTTCTTTTAATCATTCGGCAATCACAAAAATATCATCAGATAATCCTTTATTAACTTTAACACTGCTCACTGTCATTTCAACAGATTGCGGACCGAACGATTGTGTAAGTTTAAATGGATATTTTATTCCGTCAACTTCGGTGTAGTTATCATAAGTAACGGTTTGTTCAATCAATCCCATTTTAGTTTGCATTTCCTTTTGCTCTTTAACCTTTAAACCTGATTCAACATCAAAAAAAGTAAACCATCTAATTCCCGAAGGTAAAGTCATTTTAATTTTGTACGCGTCTTTCTCATTTACTTTTTCAGTTCCTTCATAAGAAAGTTTAACACCGAAACTTTCAGGATCTAATAACAACTCTAACGATGCTTCAATCTTTAACTGCTCAAGTTCTTTTCCTGTAATATCAACTTTTTGAGTAGCAGCTTTCATCGTACCTTTTTCACCATCAAAAATAATTGTTTGATCCATTCCGCCGGCTTTAATTTCCTGACGCATTTTATTTGGTGCTTTTTGTTTTACAATTATTGTCAGCGCTTGTCCCATAGCAGTGCCTCGCATAATTGTTGTACGGTCTTCAATTTTTGAAAGTACATCTCTTCCGCCGATTGCTTCAATATATTTATCTAAAACTACTTTGGGATCGATGGACTCGGTATTGTTTGTGCTGTCCGGTTTACTTATTGCATGAGTGTTGATATTTAAAGCGATAAATAAAACAGCAAAAAATATTTTTGATAACAGTTTCATTGCGTTTTTCCCTTTGTTGATTGATAAAATTACGTACTAAAATAGCAAATAGATTTTTATTAAATAAATGACTTTGTAATGCATTATTCCAATATTTGAAGCGGTTAGATTATTTATTAAGAAATAAAAATTATTTATATGATATGAAAAACATTCTAGTTATCGGTGCAGGTCGCACATCCTCTTCACTAATAAATTATTTGTTGGATAAATCTTTGGAAATGGATTGGGCGATTACTGTTGCTGATCAATCTTTAGAATTAGCTGAACAAAAAACTTCAAATCATCCGCACGCAAAAGCAATTTTGTTTAATGTTTTGGATGATGAACAGCGTGGGGTACAAATCAGTAAAGCTGATATTGTTGTTTCTTTACTTCCCGAAACATTTCACATTCACGTTGTTAAAGATTGTATAAAATATAGAGCGCATCTTGTAACTGCTTCTTACATTTCTCCGCAAATGGCTTCGTTCGATCAAGAAGTAAAAGATGCGGGACTAATTTTTCTAAATGAAATGGGGCTTGATCCCGGCATTGATCACATGGATACGATGAGATTGATCAGCAAAGTTGATGATGTTGGCGGCAAATTAATTTCACTTAAATCTTATGGCGGTGGATTGATTGCACCTGAATGTGATGATAATCCGTGGGGTTATAAAATTACATGGAATCCAATGAATGTTGTTACTGCAGGAATGGCAAGCGCGCGTTATGTTAAAGATGGAAAATTAAAAATCGTGCCGTACAACAGAGTTTTTAGAGAGATACATTTAGTTGAAGTGCCCGGTCTTGGTAAGTTCGAATCTTATCCTAACAGAGATTCAATTAAGTATAGAAGAATTTATAATATCCCAAGCATACCAAATGTGTTTAGAGGTTCACTAAGAAAAATTAGCTTCTGTAAAGCATGGAATGCTCTTGTGCAAATTGGATTAACTGATAACCGTTATATCGTACCCGATTCAGATAAGTTTACTTACAACGATTGGATTTCTTTTTATCTTGATAAAAAAAATGGAACAAACACTAAAAAAGCATTAACAGAATTTTTAAATGAATCTGAAACCAGCGATGTGATAAAAAAAATAGAATGGCTCGGATTATTAAGTGATGAAAAAATTCAACTTACAGATGTTAGTCCTGCAGAAGTTTTACTTGATCTTTTAAAACGCAAATGGAAGTTTGGTGAAAATGATAAGGACATGGTAATACTACAAACCGAAGTTGAGTATGAAATAAAAAATAAAATAGAAAAGTTAGTTTCTTCATTAGTGCTTTATGGTAAACCGGGGTTTAATACTGCTATGTCTGCTTCAGTTGGATTGCCGCTTGGGATTGGTGCAAAACTAATTTTGAGTAACAGCGTAAAAGAAAAGGGAGTTATCATTCCGATTTACCCGGATATTTATGAACCTGCAATGCAAGAGTTGTCTGAGTTCGGAATAAAACCTTTGGAAGTTGTTACGAGTAGCTAAAGAAATAGTTGGGGTTTGTTGTTTGAATTGGCACCATCTTGAATGCCGATTGGAAAACGTAAATAAAAAGTCATTTCGACGACCGAAAGGTGGAGAAATCTGAAATCTCATTTAAATCAAAATCAAGTAATTTTTTATCAATCAGATTTCTCATCCACCAAAGTGGATTCGAAATGACAATTAGGACTTATGCAACAAGTTCTAAAGGTCGTGCTAATTATTCATGCACATTTTCAATATACTCTTTCATATAAGAATAACGTTTTGTAAATCTGCCTTTCCACATAACAACGGCACGTTTTATTTCATCTGGCAAACCAGAATCGTGGATACTGTCTTCGTAATTAGCGGAAGCAATATCTTTTAAAAACGGAAAAATATTTTCACTAAACTGTTCAGAAGCATCTGCAGAAAATTCACATGGTAGATTTGTAACTGCCATAACTGCAATTCCATTCCCTTCAAATCCATCGTTTATAGATTGTTCATTGGGATTATAAATGTAAACGGGATTATCAATCCATGTCTCCTTAGAAAATTCTATAGAGCCGTTTGGATCGCAAGTAATATCGCCAATTGCAAGAAGTGTTTTATGTTTGGAATAAACATCTTTCATTAATTCTTTTGTTATCGATCTTGGATATTGCTGTGACCAAATTACACAGTTCATCAAAACGGTTATGTACGGTAATACTTTGTCAAGATTTGTTTCAAAATAATTCGGATTGTCTAAATAGTATCTCAATCTTTCAAGTGCATTTAGTTTTTTGAATGTTTCAAGTTTATTACTCCATTCATTTTTCAATCTATAAATTTCATCAGGTTGAATCTGTAAAGCATACAATTTGTTTCTTGATCCGTGTTTAAATGTATCTTCCAATTCAGAAAGTTTAATATCTACGTGAGGAAGTAAATTAAAAATTTCTCTAGCGCCGTGTGCTGTTTTACCTTTTCCTAAAAAGCAAACTATAATAGGTGGAATCTTATCAGTTGTTCCTCCTCTTTCTATATCTTTTGCTACCTTACGTATAATATTTTTTACTGATTGTAAATCTTGTCCTTCAACAGCTTGTGGTATTAATTCAAATTTATTTTTTATCCCATAATGTGTTAGTCTTTTTCCTAATGTCCAAAGTGTGTCCACCATTCCGGCATAACCCGCGTTATAAGTAAATGCAGTAATCTTACGGATATTATTTTCATCAGCAATAAGTTCGTAGTCAATTAAAGTGGAATCAAACTCAACAAGTTTTTTTAACATCGCTCTATTTTTTATTTGTCCTTTGTGCGTGTGTGAAAAAGTATAGTAAGCTTTGTTCGGAAGTAAACGCGTAGTATGAATTTCTTTTAATCCAAAAATAACTTTTGTCATTGAAAGGTCTTCGGAAATTTCTGCGCCTGCCAGCTTATATTCTTTATCATGGAACGCTCTTTTTATTTCAAATGTTTTGGGATGTTTAGCGGATTGAATAATTAATTTGTGTCCCCACTTTACAATTTCTTTTGCATACTTTGGAGTGATGGCAACACGCTTTTCACCGCGCTTGCTAATGCCTTCGCGCATTATGCCGATAATGTTTTTCATCTTTACCTGTTGTTTTAACTTTAATGAAATGATGACAAAACAAAGATAGTTAATGCAAATATTAAATTTTAGACACTCCAAATTAAATATTCTTCAAATGGTTTCTTTATTTCGTCCCGCCGGGCTAAAAAATCTTAATTGGATTTTTAGGTTAACAACATCTCGTCCTTAACAGGTCTTAAAAAATTTCTTTTTTGAAATTAGTCCCAGCGGGACGCAATGTTGATAGAAAATTAATAGAAGTAAATTTCAAAGTCCCGTCAGGGACGAAATATGTACCATTGATTTAATGAAGTATGTTGAACAACAAAATGTTATTAGATATTATTCATTACACAATTATCTTTTTTTTGGGATTATGATGAAATTAATTATCAATTCTTTATATAAAAATAAAGAAATCTTTGTACG
>JBDTRQ010000404.1:0-1930 GCA_039931535.1 Ignavibacteriota bacterium | reverse complement strand
TTGCGATAGCAGTATTTGGAATAAATAGCGGTGAAGCCTTTGCTGCGGTTATTGGTCCACTTGTGGAAGTTCCTGTTTTAATATTGTTGGTTAATGTAGCTTTATATTTTCAGAAAAAATATTTCGGAAAAGTTGAAGAGGGTACTGTTAAAGCAACTGATATTTGTCCTTAAAGTATTTAACTTTTAATAAATAAAATATAATTCTTCATACAATGAAAGTATTTAAATGGAATGGTTAACAAATTATAATCAAGCAAAGGAAGAGTCAACTAAATCTCGCAAACCGATTCTTTTGCAATTTGAAATGGACGATTGCGGCGGATGCAGAAAATTGGAACAAAACACATATTCCAATCCGAAAGTTGAAGAAGAAATTAGTGATTGGTTTATTCCACTTAAGCTTGACATAATTAAAGACAGAGAAGTTAGAAGGGGACTTGGTGCATACTGGACCCCGGCAATTTACTTTTTAGATAGTAGTGGAAATTCATTCTATCATTTTAATGGTTATCTTCCTCCGGATGAATTTAGAGTTATGATGAGATTAGGTTTAACGGAAACTATCATGCCAAGGGGGAGATATGATGATATTATAAATATTATTGACCATAATGTTAATGATCTTAAGGCTAGTAATCTATTCCCAAAACTGCTGATTCAAAAAGAAATTGCCAGATATATTAAAACAAAAGATAATTCATTATTGCGTAAAACATTAAAAGATATACAACAAGAATTTCCACACAGCGTTGAAGCAAAAATGTATTTTTGGGATGAATGACAATTATTTTACACAATAATGCTTGTGCTTTAACAGGGTTTCTATTCACTTAGCGAACGAATTTTACAATGCAGTGCTATAAAATAGAAGTGGTTTTTCTTATATTTACACTATCCATGTTTAAGAATAAAAATTATTAGCTCATCTTTCAAACTTCTTACAGGCTTTTAGCAAGCCACTTTCATTATTTATCCAACAAATTAAAAATCAAAACAAAAAATTATAATGAGTCTTATTAAAGAGATAAAGAACAGAAAAACCTTTGCAATTATCAGTCACCCTGATGCCGGTAAAACAACACTAACAGAAAAATTACTTTTGTTTAGCGGCGCAATTCAAATTGCTGGTGCTGTTAAATCAAACAAGATTAGAAAAACTGCAACATCGGATTTTCAGGAGATTGAAAAGCAGAGAGGAATTTCAGTTTCTACATCTGTTCTGAGCTTTAAGTATAATGGTTATAACATCAATCTGCTTGATACTCCCGGACATAAAGATTTTGCTGAGGATACTTATCGTACATTAACTGCTGTTGATAGTGTAATTCTTGTCATCGATTGTGTTAAAGGAGTGGAAGAGCAGACAGAAAAACTTATGAGTGTTTGCAGAATGCGTAACACTCCCGTTATTGTTTTTATTAATAAGCTTGATCGCGAGGGTAGAAATCCAATTGAGCTGCTTGATGAAATTGAAGCTAAGTTAAATATAAAAGTTCGTCCTTTAAGCTATCCAATAGGAATCGGTGTTAGCTTTAGAGGTGTTTATAATCTGTATGAAAATACATTCTCATTTTTTAAAGCAAACAAGCAAAGAATTGAAGATGAGATTGAAAAATTTAATGGTGTTGATGATCCAAAACTTGTGGAATATTTTGGTGATTATGCATTAAAGCTTAAAGATGAAATCGAACTTATTCATGGTGCATACGATGAATTTAAAATTAAAGATTATTTGAATGGAACTACTGCGCCCGTTTTCTTTGGAAGTGCCGTAAATAATTTCGGAGTAAAGGAGTTGCTGGACAGTTTTGTTAGAATTGCACCACAACCACAGCCAAGAGAGACTACAAAAGGAATGATAGAACCGGATACAGAAAAATTTTCTGGTTTTATATTTAAGATTCATGCAAACTTAGATCCTAAACACC
>JBDTRQ010000403.1:0-12144 GCA_039931535.1 Ignavibacteriota bacterium | reverse complement strand
AGATTCTACCGCCGAATCGCCGCCGCCAACTACGAGAATATGTTTATCATGTATCAGTTCAGGCTCAATCAGTCTGTAAAAAACTTTTTCTTTATTTTCTCCCGGCACATCAAGTTTTCTTGGGGAGCCGCGTCTGCCTATCGCTAAAATTATTCCTTTGCTTGTGTAATGCTCATCATTTGTTTTAACAATAAACATGTTATCCTGCTTAACAATTTCTAAAACTTTTGCCTGCTCATTAATTATTATTTTATTTTTTGATAAAACATTTTTCCACAAATCAAGCAACTCAGATTTACTTGTTTCAACCAATTTAAGCTTACCCCAAAGTGGTAAATCCATTGGAGATGTCATCACAATTTTAGCACGTGGAAAATTAAAAACCGTTCCGCCCAAAGAATCCTGCTCTAAAGTAATAAATTTAAGATTGTTTTTAGCCGCTGTTAATGAAGCTGAAATGCCTGCGGGACCAGCGCCCACAATTACCAAATCATATTCTGCATCAGATTTTGGAAGTGATTTTTTAAGAAAATATTCCACAGCTTGTTTACCCTGTTCAACAGCGTTTTTAATTAAACCCATTCCGCCAAGTTCACCTGCTACAAAAATTCCTGAAATGTTCGTTTCAAACTCCTGAGAAATATGCGGAAGTTCCACTCCTCTTTTTTCAGTTCCAATGCAAAGTGTAATTGCCTCAACAGGACAGGCGTGAAAGCATGCACCATGACCAACACAACGCGAAGCATTTATTGTTTGAGCTTTGCCGTTATGAATTCCTAAAATATCCTGTTCTGGACAAGCTTTAATACAAGCTCCGCTGCCAATACAAATATCTTGATTAACTACCGGGTGTAATGATACGGGCTCATTAAATCCGTATTGTTTTGCTTTGCTGGTTTTACTCTGAGTACGAAGGTTTGTTAGTCGGTTTTTCTGGTGATAAAAGTAAAAAATTCCACCAAGTAGAAAAAATACTAATAAATAAGCTGCAACATTTTCAAGTAATTGTTCCAAATCCTTTTATTTCACTCTTATTATTAGTTGATGATTAGAAAATAATCAATTATCGCACCTAAAATACAACTAAAATATTTTTAGAGTTTTTTTAATGAAGTCTTAGCCAATTCCGAAGTTTTATCATTTGGAAAATCTTTGATCAACTTCGTCCAAATTTCGCGAGCTTTTTCTTTATTACCTTTTGTTGCTTCAATAGCACCAACATTGTAATTAACCATTGGATCGTTCGGGAATAATTTTAACATCTGCATTGTAACTTCTTCTGCTTTAGCCAGGTTACCTTGATTGTAATAGACAAAAGTCATTCCGAAGTAAATATCTTTTCTATTTTTATCTTTATCTAAAATTTTTTGATAATAGATTAATGCTTCATCAGGTTTATGCGCGGCTGCAAGAAAATCTGCATACTCCCGCATCTTTAAAGTATCATTGGGATTTGCTTCAACATCTTTTTTCATCACTTCAATTTTGTGTTTTACTTCTTCAGAAACATTTGAGCCGCTTGGATTATTCATCATTCCTTTGTTCATATTTTTATGAACATCATCATTTGGCATTTGTTTATTTGTGATATCAACATTTGTTTTTTCTTCTTTGCCGAATGGGATAACAATAAAAAGTATCACAACAATTACCGCAGCAATTATTCCATATAAGTAAATCGGTTTGAATTTCATTATGTGTCTCCTAAAAAATCCATTTATATCCAAAAGTTATAGTAACAAGAACATGAATTACCATTATTACAAACATTGCGATAGCAAAAGGTAGATGTGCAATGTGCCAGTATCTAAAAAGATTTTGCATTGTGTGCAGCATTCCAAGTCTGCGTGATAAAATAATTTGTGCTTGAGCTTTATTAATAATTTCTTTTTGTTTGATTTTAGAAAATCCAGCAGTAATCATATTTTTTTTTAGCTTGGATTGAAAAGAGTGAATTCCAAAAAAATCTTTACCGTAAAGTAAAATTGTATCAACAATATTTAAAGATTTATATCTTTCTGTTGATGCTAAAACATCAAGTTGATTTATTAAACTTACATCAAAAAGCATTTCTTGTTTCATTTTATCCAATAAATCCTGGTGCATAGATATCAAATCTTTTATATCAATTTCTTTTCCCTGGATAGTTCTGGGAATTTGAATGTAAATAAATCTACCTACAACTCCGCTTAAAACAACAAGCACCATGCTCCAAAAACTTACAGATACAATTCCGCCAAACTTAAACGCTGTATGATACAAAACTAAAATTGGTCCAACAGTGCATAAAAAAATATGGAATTCTAACCAATGTTTTAAATATCCAAAAGTAAAAAGTTTGCGGGATCTTTTTCGGAACATATAAATCGCAACACCAAAAATCATCATCAGAGTTCCGATAATCCCAAAACCGTGTCCCCAGTTTCCACTTGGCTTTAGTGATGCGTGTGATGGATCAAAAAATCTTTCTTCAATAGGAGTTAAGTAATATTGATATCCATTAATAGCCAATAAAATCAGTACTGCAATTCCTACCACAAAGAAACTGCCCACATAAATTGTGTGAAGATTTTTATTCATACTTAGAAAAATAAAATTAAAAGATATTGAAACGAGAAAAGATATCAAAAAGAAAGGGTCTCAGAGAGACCCAAAAATTCTATTCATCTGAAAGCTGAACGAGTGTATTGTATTTTGTGGATTTATCAACAGACATTCCACTAATTTTATCAACTAGAATATTAATACGTTCGTCATTCAAATCATCAAATGCTTCGTACGCTTCCAAATTTGTAAAAGTATATTGTTCCTGAAAACTAACGTTTTTTCCTTTAACCTCGTAAACTTGATAAGATTCTAATCCTTCTGCTTTAAGAAGATTTTTTAGTTCCTTAACAACTTTTAAATATTCATCACGTTTTTCGGGAACAATTTCGTACTGAATTGAGAAAAGAACTTTTGACATTTGTACTCCAATAATTAAATAAATAATTTCTGATCAGTTGAACCTTCAAAAATAATTTTTGCAGGTCCGGTTAAAGAAAGATTTTTTACCTTCTGATTTTCAACTTCAAAATTAACGATAAGATTATCTCCGCCATAAGATTTAAGAGTAATCGGTGGTTTTAAACTATCTGTAACAAAACAAATTAAAGCAGCAGCAACAGATCCAGTTCCGCAAGCGAGTGTTTCATCTTCAACTCCGCGTTCATAAGTTCTGATATGAATTACTTCATCTTTAACATTAATAAAATTTACATTTGTTCCGATTGGATTAAAATCTTTGCTGTAACGAATTTCTTTTCCGATCTTAAAAACAGGAACATCCAAAATATTTTTAAAAGATGAATTTGGATTTGCAGCATCTTTTAAAATATCTTTAATATTTATAACCACATGCGGCGAACCAGTATCAGCATAGTTTGATGTCATCATCTGATTAGCAGCTTTTATTTTAAAATTATATTTAATTTGCTTTGGTGGACTAAGATTAAATTTTATTAGTTCATCACTTAACACTTCACCGGAATATTCAGCATCATTAGAAACAAACTTTGCAATTCCGTTTTTTAATCGCCCAGTTTTTTCAGCAAACCAAATTGAACACCTTGCCCCATTGCCACATAAGCTTCCGGTTGAACCATCGGCGTTATAGTAAACCATTTTAAAATTATGCTCTGCTGTATCCTCAATAGTAATTAAACCATCCGCCCCGATTCCGTTTCTACGATTGCAAAGATTTTTTATTTTTTCAGATGTTAATATTAAACCGGCATTTTGATTTTTATCTACGCAAATAAAATCGTTCCCGGCGCCGCTCATCTTTTTAAATAAAATCTTTTGCATTTAACTTCTAATTTAGTTTAATGCTTTAAGCTTTTCAATAAATATTTTTAGTAATTATCAGATATTTATCAAAATACGGTTATCCAAAATCCGTTAATAAAGTTTCATCCCGTTGAGTTTTACTAGCTCTTAACCATCGGATGCTACAAACAGGAAATCCCTTAAAACTAAAATTCTATTTCATCCCTAAAGGGATTTTAGTTCTGTTTGTTGTTGTCATTTTGCTTACCAATATAAAATCCCTATTGGGATTTGATTCGTGATTTTGATTTAAAAATTAAAGTTCCATACGAACCAAATGTTGTTAGACCCGTAGAGACGGAAAGTTGTTTGAACAATGAACCAATTATTTTCTTAGTCTCGTAGAGACGAGATGTTGTTAGCTAGAATAATAGCCCCAATTATTTTCCAAGTCCCAATAGGGACGGAATATTGTTAATTAGAACAAATGAATAGATATGTTTTTTTCATAAGATTTGATATTCACAATGCTTAAAAGGTTGGATTAATAAAATTTCCTGCAGATTTCTATCCATCTGCAGGATAAAATAGGATGGGAAAATGTTATAGAATTTGTTTCGTCATCAACGCAACCTGCTGTGCAACGGTTGAGTTATACTCAAATGCAAGTTTTCTGTGATTAACTAAATCTATAATTGTTCCTATAAAGCATAGACCACCGGTTAGAAAATATAAAATTCCCATACCGATTTGGTTAAGCATAAATCTGTGTAAACCCGCAAAACCTACAAATCCAACAAGAGCCAGAATTAAAATTGTTGTGGGATCTTTTCTGCGTGCACTGTAAGCCATTGCAAACTGTTGTGCTTGCGTATCAGTCATATCATTAATAAGACTTTGTACATAAGCCATTTCCTCGCCTTCAAGACTCGGTAATAATTGAAAAATATTTGGCATAGCCTCTCCTTGTTTATTGTGGTTTAAATTTTCTTAGATTGAAATTAATTATTGCAAATATTCGATGAAGAATTATTAGCAACGCTGGAATGCCTAAAATATGGGTGTTGAATGATTGACTAAATTGTCCACGAAAAATTAATGCAATTGAATTTCCCAATCCGCAGCCGGGACAATGTTCAAATCCTAAATTGGATAATGGACAAATAGTAAAATGTGCTTCGTATGGATTAACAAAAAATGCCAAGTAAATAATCGCAGCAATCCAGATAAACCCTTCAAAATCAATTAACTTGATGAAATTAAAAATCTTAGTAAAAAGATTTTCGTTTTCAATCGATTTAATATTACTTGTAAAGTCAATCACTGTTTTAATCTAAATTGTTGATTAAAACATAAGTAATAATTAAAAACAAATCAATTAGAGGATGATGAGTGGTATGTTTTTATCGGTGAGCAACATTATAAATACGGGTAAATTATAAAGTCTACCTGAATTTGAAAAATAAATACTCAAAACAATTTGTGGAGGTGGCGGGAGTGAAACCAATTTCTATAATGATTAATTCTATATAGAGTTAGCTTTTTTATTTTTGTTTTACTTACACCATTCAGATAATTTGAGCAAAATCTTTGATTCATTTTCAGTCGATTTCACCAAAATAAATGTTTAATCAAAATCAAGATTAATTACTTTAAGCAATTTCATCAATGTAAAAGTTGAGTAACAAGGGAGTAACAATTTTGCACTTAATTTAGGTATTTAATTAACTTGATTTCTGTGTTTAATAAAGTATCAGAGTGACTGCTTTTTAGAAAAACCAAAATAAGTATAGTCAACTTCACATTTTATAATATGATAAATTAATAATACTCATAGTAATATTTATTAATAAACTTAGGTTCCCCAAGTTCATCATAGCCTTTCGTTTCAACGTATTTACCATCAGAATCTAAAATGTCGAGTCTACTAAAAGTAATCTTCCCTATTTTATCATACTGTTTTATTTTGATAGTATCTCCAGTAACATTATAAGTATACTCCCAAATAGGATTAAAATAAATATGTTCACTAAGTTTCACGTTAACGTAGTAATTTAATTTTTCTATTTTTATTTTTTTACCCGAATTAATTTCATAAACATCAATCAGTCTATTATGATTATCATACTCATATTCTGTAATCTTAATAACACCCTTCCCATTTGTCACTACCTTTCGAGAAATCAAGCTGTCATTTAGATAATCATATCTATAGCTTAATTTGTCGGCATGATAAATAATTTTATCAATATAATCTAAGTCCATACCAAGAGATATTTTTTCAAAATTTATGTTGCCTTTAGAATTATAATCATAAACAGTTTTCATTTTTAGTGTTCCATCTTTGCCATATATAATCAGTTCAATTATTCTGTTTAAAGAATCATATTTAGAAACCCACTTATTATATATTTTTCCTTCAACATAAATCTTATTCTCGGTGACATTTCCATTGGAATCAAATTTGGATTCTTTACTAATTTCTCCTATAGTATCCTGCACACCAAATGAATAGTTATACTTAATTACCTTTACATATTTGGGAATTTTTTTCTTTTGGGAAACCTCTTGAGTGTCATTTGATTTTTTATATTCCGAGCAACTTAGAATAAGTAAAAGAACAATGAAAGAAGAAGAAATTAATAATTTCATATTATAATCCTTTAAAATGATTTTTTAATAATTAACTATTTTGTTTTATGTTCTTTAAGATATTCCCATCGTTCAATAGATAAATCATCGGGTATTATCCCGAAATCATATTCTATCCCAGTCATTTTTAATGTATTAATGTTTTTGTTAATAGCAGACTTTAACACAAGGCTTTTATTCCATTCGTGTTGATGTTCTTCATAAATCATATCCTTAAATTCTGGCAACGCATCCATTTTTTTTAGTGAGTGTTCTTGTTTAGCCACCGAGAATTTATACTCTTCAATTAGTTCCTTAGTTTCATTCATAAGTTTCGATTCTTCAAGACTGTATTTCTTTTCACAGCCAATAAGGCTTAATAGAATTAGAAGTATTGATAATGAAGTTATGGTTTTCATTGTTGCCCTTTAAAAATTAATAATATTATAAACTTAAACTTTTATCAATAAAGAGTAAAATGATTTATAGTTTAGTTCAATATATCAACCGCACTCTTCAAATTATCCGATGTTAAGTGTGAATAAATTTTAATGGCAGTTTTTTTAAATTAAACAGATTCAAATTAAAATAAATTGAGTTCTAAGCTCGTTTGTGTTAAAGGTAAACAATAGGGCGGGCGGGTGGTTTGAATAGTTTTTAGACACTACTCCGCTTAAAATTAGGGTGTCCAAGTGTGTTGTTTAAGCTAAAAGAAATTAGATACGGTCTGTTATCTGCTTTTCAATTTCTTCAATCCGTTTTTCCATTTCATATTGTTTGAACAGGTTCACATAACTGATTAGTAAGTAAGTTAAATCTTTAGCGGTCTGATTTTCAATAGCACCTGTTTGTAAATCATAGATAAGTTTTGACAATAATCGTTTAGCGTTTTTTAACGATGTTACTTTGATAGCTGTTAATAGGGTAAGGTTCGCCTTAACGTTTGTAGTTTAAACAAGGTTTTTAGATTTTAATACCGATTTACTCATAAAATATTATCTAAAATTACTTTTTTGCCTGCGAATTTCTTCTTTAAAAATTGACTGACAGTAATTCCTTCAGGAATAACAAAAATCTTTTTTTTATGCTTCAGGGTGTTACTGTTTAACATGCGAACATAAACAGCAAACTTTTTTTTCATTCCTATTCTAACCTCAATTTTTTCATAGTATCACCCTAATAATATTATAAGCAAAGCCCATAATTTATTATAAATTAAGGGCTTTTGTGGAGGTGCGGGGAGTCGAACCCCGGTCCGAAATTATGATCCAAAGAACATCTACATACATAGTCTATTTCGTTTTTGACTTTAAGCTGCAAAACAGACAAAGATCACTTAAAGCCTACTTGCTGTTATTTCGCTTTTCCTGCGCAAGAGACAGAATCAGCTATTGTATCTAAACGTCGTTCAATCCTATCCCGATACAAGAGGATAAGTTGAACGGCTGTTAACTATTAATTAAGCAGCAAGGGCGTAATTATATTCGCCATTTATTGTTTTTTTCCCAATTCGTTTACGTGTATTCGGGGAACACGATATGCAGTTCTAAGTCTCTTTAATCCCGTCGAAACCAAAATTCACCCCCTTCTTTCAGTAGGCAGTAAGCAGTAAGCAGTAAGCAGTAAGCAAATTGCAAAAAAAATTACGGAATCCATTTTGTGTCTGGAATGTTTGAGTACTTATTCTCAAAACGTGAAAGAACAAAAAACAGATCAGATAATCTGTTTAAAAATATAACAATGTTTTCGCCGATATATTCGGTATTTTTTAATGCCACAACTTCTCTTTCCGCTCTGCGCGAAATTGTACGGCAAATATGCAAAAGTGCAGAACCTTTACTGCCACCAGGCAGAATAAAGTTTTTTAGTTTTTCTAACTGAGCTTCAAATTTATCAATCGTTTGTTCAGTTTCTAAAATATATGATTCAGGTAATCTGGTGATTTTTAGTTTTTTATTTTTTTCAGTTTCTGGTGTTGCTAAGTCTGAACCAAGAACAAATAATTTATTTTGTAAATCGATTAATAAATTTTTTATTTCATCACAATTAGTTTCTATGATTGCTAATCCAACAAATGAATTTAATTCATCAATAGTGCCATAAGCGTTTAATCTTAAACTGTTTTTTAATACACGCTCTCCACCGAATAATCCTGTTTCACCTTTATCACCTGTTTTCGTATAGATTTTCATTTCATCAATTATCTTTTAAATGGCAACTCGTGTACTGTTACTTCCATAACTTTAGTTTCATTTTTGGCTGTAACTTTTGTTCCTTGTACGGCTAATGGTTTTTTGATATAGCCAAGTGCAATATTCTTTTTAAATTTTGGGGAAAAAGCAATCGAAGTAACAACTCCAACTTCATTTTTCTGATCATCCAACAAAGAAAATTTTTCATTAGTTTCAATTGATTCCGGAAAACATAATCCAACTAAATGCTTTTGAACTTTATCATAAGTATCCAATCTTGCAATAACTTCCTGCCCGATGTAACATCCTTTTTTAAAATCAACAAGATCAATTATTTTTGCTTCGTGTGGATTATATAAATCATTTAACTCGTTTGGATCGGATGGAATACCATTTTCAATCCTAAAAGCATCGTAAGCATCTTCTCCAACAAGATTAAAATCAAACGGTCCTTTATTATCAACCATATTCTTAACTAATTTTTTTCCGTTTTCCTGCTCAGCCAGTATCCAAAATTTTTGCAGCCCATTTTCATCAATAATTCTTGCAAGAAAAAATAAAACACCATCGGCACTTACGACTTTAAATGAGTTATCTTTAACAGAATTTAAAACATCGCCCACAAACAGTGATAAGAAAGATTCTGATTGTGGTCCTACAATCTGAAATAAATTAAATCTATGACTTGCATCGCTTAATTGCACATCATCACCAATAATGTATTTATTAATCCAGCTCATAACTTTTTGCTGGCTGTGAATACCTGTAACTAAAAGTATGTAGCTTTCAAAATTAAGCACAGTTGTAACACCGATTATCCTGCCTTTTTCTGATGTGAAAATAGTTTTCTTAACTTCTTCTTTATTAATATCTTTCATTGAGTTTGTAGAAATTCTATGAAGAAAATCCAACGAATCAGTTCCTTTTAACTCAATGATTGAACAAGTGTTCATATATTTTAACGCAACACCGTTATTAATACTGTAAACTTCGTCATCAAGAGAAGAATAACTTTTAATATGCATAATATCATCTACCAGTTCGGTTTTTGCGCCAAGCGATACAAAAAATGAAATCATATCTGAATTTGTAGTAGTCAACTCGAACATTATTTCTCCATTGAATTTCTATTGTTTATCGGATAAGAAATTGAAAAAAGTTACTACGCGAAGATAAGCAAAAAATTAATAACGGCGAGTTTGTTTTGAGTTGTTTGTATTGATATAAAGCGTGTCTTTTTCGCTCCATGTAAAGGCTACAGAATCTTTTGAAAAGACTCTATCTTTTAGATTGTAGATAACATGCTCATAATAGTCAGGAAACTTATCATTGTTAACATTTGCCAAGGTACGTTTCATACTTGTACCATCATAAGTCATCAGTAGATGAGGAAATTTTCTAATGTTATCGATTAAAAAGTAGTTATAATCAATATGCCCAATTCCCTGTGCGTAATGAAAATTACTTTCGATAAAATACGTTCCATTGTAATCCCATTTTTTTAGTGTGATACTGTTAAATCCACCATGAGATGGAATTGGCGCTTCCCATTGCTTGATAAGATTTTCACCATTACACTCAAACAAAACTAAATATAAAAACGGAGTACCAAGTTTTGTACTGTCCAGATCAATAAAGCTCTGATCGTATCCAACAAGATTTGTAGGTTCAATTAATCGCTCGCCTGCTCTTGAGCTTGCAATCACTGTAAAAATAAATTTGCTTCCGTCTTTATCTGTAAAATAAATGATTGCGGGTTTAGGAATATTGTAAGTTGTTGTTCTATCAAACTCAAGTAAGTACGTCCCGGCAGGATAATTGTCAAATATATGTTCTATTACTGTTATCGTATCGCAAGGAAATCGGTTGGTTGATTCTTTTTTTTTTAGTTCAAGATTGTATCTTTGAATTTCAGCATCTTTGTTGTGATTAAATGCAGCCTGATCATTGTAGTTTACCTTAGTATTTTCCGGTTTAATTTTATGCTCGCAGCTTAGCAGCAGTAAAAGAATTAGCAGAATAATAGGATAAATAAGTGCCGATAATTTAATTTTTCTTAACATAGTTACGCAGTTAAGGCAATATTTGTGCCCCAAATTTTTTATAAAAAAAGCCTCAGAATTTAATTAAACACAAACTCTGAGGCTAAAAAAATTAGACAAGTCTTAGAATAAAACAGCTATTTTGAAAACTCATCTAAAAAGTAAGCTGAACTTTTTATTCCCAATTGAAAATGGTTAAGATTAAAATGTTCATTTGGCGAATGAAGATTTTCAGTATTCAATCCTAATCCCATTAAAACTGGAGAAGCTTTTAGTCTATTAGCAAATTCAACAACAATCGGAATTGATCCGCCCTCTCTCATAAAAACGGTTTTCTTTCCAAATGCTAATTGCATTGCTTTAGATCCTGCTATTGTAGCCTTATCGTCTAACAAAGTTATTACAGGATAGCCGCCATGTAAACCTTTTACTTTTACACTAACTTCTTTTGGTGCAATTTTTTTGATGTACTTCTCAAAAAGTTTCTCAATCTTTTTTGGATCCTGATGAGGAACCAAACGCATGCTAATTTTTGCAGATGCTTTAGATGGAATTACAGTCTTAGCACCTTCACCCGTAAAACCGCCCCAAATACCGTTGCAATCTAAAGTTGGTCGTGCCCAAATACGTTCTAAAGTTGTGTAGCCTTTTTCTCCGGTAAGATGTTTTAATCCAATTGCCTTTCCCCATTCTTTTTCAGAAAACTTTAACACTTTAAAATTATCTCTTTCTTTTTTTGATAATTTTAAAACATCATCATAGAAACCATCGATTTTTATTTTTCCATCTTTATCTACCAATTGAGAAATCATTTTTGTAAGAACATTAATTGGATTTGGAACACCGCCTCCAAATGTACCAGAGTGTAAATCGCGCGCTGGACCGGTAACTTCAATTTCCATGTAACACAATCCACGCAAACCGTAGGTAATAGTTGGAACGCCTGGCGCAAACAATGCTGTATCAGAAATTAAAACTGAATCACACTTTAAAAGTTCAGTATTGTTTTTTAGAAACACAGATAAATTTTCACTTCCAATTTCTTCTTCGCCTTCAATTAAGAACTTTACGTTTAGCGGAAGGCTACCATGAGTTTTAAAATATGCTTCCACACTTTTGATGTGCATA
This sequence comes from Ignavibacteriota bacterium, assembly GCA_039931535.1. GTDB lineage: Bacteria > Bacteroidota > Ignavibacteria > Ignavibacteriales > Ignavibacteriaceae > IGN3. Next base: position 344 of record JBDTRQ010000403.1, on the reverse strand, counting down.
TACATTTGTCCTTTATCATCCGTAGCGCCGCGAGCAAAAATATTATTGCCAACAATTGTTGGTTCAAACGGTGGTGAAGACCAAAGTTCAATTGGATCAACTGGCTGAACATCATAATGACCATAAATTAAAACAGTTGGCTTACCCGGCGCACCAAGCCACTCACCGTAAACTAACGGATGACCTTCAGTTTGAAATATTTCAATTTTATTTAAGCCTGCAATTTTTAATTTATCAGCAACAAAGTTTGCTGCGTTTTGCATATCAGTTTTATTTTCCGGTTGTGTACTGATACTTGGAATTCTTAAAAAGTCTTTCAGTTCTTCAATATATCTTCCCCTGTT
>JBDTRQ010000402.1:0-2696 GCA_039931535.1 Ignavibacteriota bacterium | reverse complement strand
TAGAAGGTCTTAACAAAACTGAACCAGCGATACCAAGTAAAATTGTAATTATAAATCCACCGGGATCTTTACCAGGCATAATAAATTTTGCAACTGCTCCCGCAAATAAACCGATTATAATCTTCCAAATAATATCCATGATGTCTCCTTTTGTTTTTTAGTATTCTTCTTTTCTAAGAAAGAATTTTTTTAGAATTTTGTCGTGACCCAAACTAAAAGCTCTAAACGATTATCTAGTAATTATAATTCTTTAGGCGGAGAAAAAAACTTTTTCTTGATCATAAAAGAAAAATAGACAATCATAATCCCAACAATTAAAACAGCAACCGCAGGAATGAATATGGCAATTGCAGAAAGCGCCACTGAACTGCCTGCTTCAGCAGTTGAAACTACAGGGTTACCTGCTCCACCTGTAAGTGCCGATGATTTTAATCTTATTAATCCTGTAGCCGCGTGAATTGTTCCTGCTATTCCGCCGCCTGCAATTAAAGCTAACGACCATTTAATTATTGGTGGAAAATCAGTTACAACAGCACCGCTCAAAATCATTCCAGCAAAAATCGCAAGTGGATGATTAATTGCATCTAAAAAATTATCGACCCATGGGATATAATAACTAAATATTTCGACCACAGTTGCAACAGAAAAAAGTATGAGCGCAGGTAAAGTTCCAATCCAGGCAAAGTAAGTTGAAAGTTGAAGATTACCTGTGTAAGCTGCTATAGATGCTATCAAAAAAGGAATAAATATTCTGAATCCAACGGCAGCAGCTAAGCCAATGCCGATAAAAATGCTCAGTATTAATTCCATAATAATTACTTTTTTTGTTCTTTGTAACACAGAATTTATTCTGTGATTGTTTTTCTAATTATAAAGAGGCAGAATGAATTCTGCCCTACGAAATCTATTTTAATAACTCATATTATTAAGTTTTACTTTTCCTCTAAAGATCCAATAAATACTTATAGTGTAAGAAAGCACAAAAGGAATTCCGATAAGTGCAATAATAAGCATTATATTTAATGTTTTTTGGGATGAGGCTGCATTATAAATATTTAAACTATTTGCCGGATTATTTGATGCGAGTACAAAGTTTGGAAAAACTCCAAAAGCAAAGAGAGTTAGCAGCGCCGCTATTGATGCACATGAAGAAAGGAATGCAAAAAAATCTTTTCCTTTAGATATTTCTCTGGGAATATTTGCAATTGCAAGCATATTTAAAATTGCAAGAACAAATAATGCCGGAACTTCTTTAAAATGCTGAATCATATGCGGATAATAAATTAATGTTGCCATAGTTGTAGTAATGTAACAAATAATAAAAAAGATTATTGTATTGTTTACCCAGCCTCTCAATTTATTATGAAGCTCACCTTCAGTTTTCATTACTCCGTAAATAGCACCATGCATCATAAATAAAGCTACGGTTGTAACACCGACTAATAAGGTGTAAGGCTTTATCAAAGTCCAAAACGTTCCCATAAATTCTTTATCTGGTCCGATAGGAACTCCTGTGATTAAATTTGCAACTGAAACACCTGCAAGAAAAGCAATAAAGATACTTGCAATACTAAAGGCAACATCCCACATTTGCCGCCACCATCTCATCGGTTGTTTACTTCGGAATTCAATAGCAACAGCTCTAAAAATCAGCATAAACAAAAACATCATTAAAGCAGAATAAAATCCTGAAAAAACTGTTGCGTAAACATGTGGAAAAGCTGCAAACAATGCACCGCCGCCTGTTACAAGCCAAACTTCATTACCATCCCAAACGGGACCAATTGAATTGATCATGATTCTTCTTTCAAGATCATCTTTTACAAGTAAATGCAATGCGCCAACTCCAAGATCAAATCCATCAAGGATTGCATATCCAACAAGTAAAATTCCGATTAAGAAAAACCATATTGTATTTAAATCAAAAGTAAATTCCATGTTAGTGCCTTTTAAGCTTTTGGATGCCCGATTTCAGAAGGAATAGAATCAACATCTTCGGGACCGTGTTTAATTTTTTCATTCAACAGATAAATAAATAAAATGAACAAGCCAATATATATCAACGTAAAGAGTATAAGTGAAAACCAAACTTGTCCTGCTGCAACTGCTTTGGATAATCCTTCTGAAGTTCTGAGTAAACCGTAAACAATCCACGGTTGTCTGCCAACTTCAGCGGTTATCCAACCGATTTGATTTGCAATTTGCGGCAGTAAAACTGAGAATACAAAAATCCACAGCAGCCATCTTTGTTTAAATAATGTACCTCGCCACCAAAAAAATATTCCAAGTAAACTAATTGCAATCAAAGTAAAACCAATGGCAACCATTAAATGATACGATTGGAATACAATGTTAACCGGTGGTCTATCTTCTTTTTTAAAAGAATTTAATCCCGTTACTTTTGTATTTGTATCAAAATCAATTAAGTAACTTAACATTCCGGGCATTGCAACACTAAAATTTACTTTTTGATTTTTTTCATCAACCCAGCCAAATAAATAAAGCTGAGCATTTGTTTGATCATCAAAAACTGCTTCCATTGCTGCAAGTTTTGCAGGTTGATTTTTACTAACGCCAACCGCACTGCGATGCCCTGTAAAGAGTTGAAACAGCGATGCAATCATAACAACAATTAATGCAATTTTAATTGAGGCTTTTGCAAACCTGATATGTCTATCTCTTAAAAGATAATATGC
>JBDTRQ010000401.1:0-3453 GCA_039931535.1 Ignavibacteriota bacterium | reverse complement strand
CGTTTGGAGATAATTTTCAAAAATGGGGAACGAGTACAATCCTTATTGAATCAGGCGGCTGGAAAGATGATCCGGAAAGACAATTTATCCGCAAATTAAATTTTATAGCACTGCTTTCTGCTTTCAAATCAATTGCAGAAGAAAGCTACAAAGAAACCAGTACAGATGTTTATGAATCAATTCCGTTTAATGATAATTATATTTTCGATTTAATTTTAAGAAACCTAACTCTTAAATCCGGTAAGCAAAAAATTAAAATTGATGTTGGAATAAATTTAGATGAGTATGAAGTCCCGAATGAAAAAACTATTTATTACAAATCCCGTGTGGAAGATCTTGGTGATTTATCAACCTATTTCGGTTACAACGATTATGATTTTAGTGGTTACACGATTGAACAAGCATCAGTTTATGATAAAAAAGTTTTTGCTTTAAATGATTTACAAGATTATGATTTTACAGATCTTTATTCAAAAGGATTTTCAACTGTGCTCGTAAAAAAATTACCGGAAGAAAAATATTCTAAGTTCCCAATAAATCTTGCGTTAAAAAGTAAGATTGATACCACAATAAATATTGGTGAGCCGGCAAATTTTATACTAAAAAATGATGGTAAAATTTCTTACATCATTATAAACGGTTTTTTACAAAAAATTGAAAAGAATCGTAAGTTTGAAGGCAACGGAATGATAATCAGATAAGCTTTTGATTATTGTTCTTTAATAACTATAATTACAAAAAAAATAAAGCCTAATTTCTTAAAAGGAATTTATGTTCGCTTTTCTGCTTGCACTACTTAATTCGGATGAAAAAAAGTTAAACCAGGAGTTTGAGCGCCAAGCTGTACCCCACATGGATGCTTTGTATAACTACGCAGTTAAAATGACAGGCGATAGTGACGATGCAAGTGATTTGATTCAGGAAACTTATTTAAAAGCTTTCCGTTTTTGGGAAAAGTTTGAACAAGGAACTAATTGCAAAGCCTGGTTGTTTAGGATTATGAAAAATACGTTCATCAATACGTACAGAAAGAATGCTAAAGAACCCGACAAAGTTGATTACGAAGAGATTGAAAATTTTTATGAAAACATTAAACCATCATCTACCGATAGCGCACATCTTGAAAAAGATATTTATGATAGTCTTCTTGATGACGAACTATCCAGCGCAATTTCATCTTTGCCGGAAGATTTTCGCACAGTAATAATTCTGTGTGATATTGAAGGTTACTCTTATGATGAAATTGCAGATTTTGTTGATGTTCCGGTTGGAACAGTTCGCTCACGTTTACATCGTGCAAGAAAAATGCTTTTTACAAAGCTGCATAAATATGCGAGCGATAAGGGATACCTGAAGAAAAAGGAAAAGATATGATGGAAATGACAATTGATATGATAACCGCCTTAGTTGATGGCGAAATAACTGATGCAAATGTAAAGCAGGCACTTTTTTCTAAGATTGAATCTGATAAAGATTTTGCTATTGATTATAAAATGCAAAGCTTGGTTAAAAATCTTATTAAAGAAAAAGTTGTAATTCAAAAAACTCCGGATATGGTTAAATCAAAAATTTTAAAATCAATTGGCTCTGCAACTAAAGTTGAATCCACTCGTAAATCATTTTTCTCTGAACTTTTTGAAAGACCATCATTCTCATTTGCAACTGCTTTTGTGGTAGTGTTAGCAATAGTTTTGATAATTATAAACAGACCGGTTGATATAGAAAATAAAAATTTTGCAATTGAGCAGCTCGGCAGTGATAATATGTTTGTTCAGGCGCAAAATAATTTTAACAGCATTTTACATGGTACCTTGGCTCCGCAGCTTGCAAGTAAAAGTGCGGATGAAATTAAAAACTTTTTTGAATCTAATGGAGTTAAATACTCAACTTCGGTTCCAAATGTTTTAGATTGGAATTTACTCGGTGCAGTTGTTTCCGAAGATAAGGGCGAAAAATTTGCGCATCATGTTTATGTGGATAAAGAAGGCAAACTTGCATATTTATTCCAGGTTGATGAATCATATTTAAATAATCATGAAATAATTTCTTTATCAGATGATTTGATAAAATATTTAGACGAAGGAAATTGCTACACTTCCGTAACCGATAGTTCTGTTACATTGTTCACAAAAGTTGAACATAATATTTGTGCGGTGGTTTCAAACGCAAATCCCAAAGAGATAGAAAAAACTTTTTGCAGTCTTTAAAAGGAGAATTAATAATGTTTAAAATAAAAAATATCCTTTTACCAACAGATTTTAGTAAAACATCTTTAACAGCTGCAGAATATGCACTTGAGTTAGCAAATGAATATAAAGCCAAGCTGCACGTTTTAAATGTTTTGGAAAAAACACCGCCAATACTTGCAATCCGTTCACTCGATTTATCCCACGAAAAAATACGACAATCAATTGATGCCGATGCACAATTACAATTAGATGAATGTATTAAGAAAATTAGAAAGATAAGGGATGTGGAAATTATCCCTGCAATAAGAAAAGGCGTTGATTTTGAAGAGATTATCAAATATTCCAAAGAAAAAAAGATTGATTTAATTGTAATAGCAACCCACGGAAGAACAGGAATTTTACACACATTACTCGGCAGTGTTGCTGAAAAAGTTATCAGATATTCAAAAATCCCAGTTTTAGTTACAACTCCGCCCTCAAAATCAAACTAAACGCAGTTTCTTGCATTATCAATAATGATTTGATATTTTAGAGGCTCGCAATCTTGTTAAAAAGGTAAATTATGGCTAAAGTAAAAAATGTTGAAGCTCATTGCAGCATTTGTCATGGAATAAGAAAGATGGAATTGACCGGAGAAGTTGCCGGTGATGAAAATAAACGATGGGCGAAATGCAAAAAATGCAAACAAACAATGATTATAAGTCTTTCCGAAGATGTTGTAAAACAAAAAGTTTCGTTAGAAGGAATTGAAAACGAAAAATGCGCTACATACGCGCCTTCCAAATCGTTTGAAATAGGCGAAACAATCTTTCATGAAAACTGGAATGATTTTGGGAAAGTAGTTTCAAAAGAAATTTTATCAAACGGTCAAAAATCTATATCCGTTGAATTTCAAAATTCCGGGAATAAAAAATTAGTTGAATCTTACATTAAACAAACAGACCAAGACGAACAAAGCGAGGTGATATAATTGGTCGGTATTCAAATTGGCGATAACGAATCCATCGATAAAGCTCTTAGGAGATTTAAGAAAAAATATGAACGCTCAGGAATTCTTAAGGAATTTAAGAAACGTACTTTTTTTGTAAAGCCATCTATTAAGAAACGTATGGAAAAGATAAAAGCCGCAAGACGCGCTCATCGCCCTGATAACATTATGATGTAATGTAATTAAAAAATCCCGCCTTTTGAGCGGGATTTTTTTTATTTGTGTCTCGTCCTGAAAAAAGTTGACTACAATCAAAAATAAATCAGGAAAGCAGCT
>JBDTRQ010000400.1:0-3821 GCA_039931535.1 Ignavibacteriota bacterium | reverse complement strand
TATAATTATCGCAAGAATTTATTCCAACATAGGATTTGAACTTTATACTTATCCAATTTTAGTTGGAGCATTTTTTCTTGGACAAGTTGCTGGAAAGTTTTTATACTCAAAAAGAAAAAATCTTGGTCGCACTCCAACAACATCTTGTTTAGTGATGGATTTAGTTAGACAAAATTGATTTAAAAATAATTTGAAAGGTTAATGATGCAAAAGCTATTCTCAAACTTGATTTATGTTTTACTAATAACGCTATTACTTTTTCACCATCAAACTCAAGCAGGCAAACATCCCAAAGGAACTAAAATGAATAATAATATCAGCAGTATAAACATTAAAGATATTGACGGAAAAGAAGTAAAGTTATCAGATTACAAAGGCAAAGTTTTATTGATTGTAAATGTTGCAAGTTATTGCGGTTACACAAAACAATATTCCGGTTTGGAAGAAATCTACAAGAAGTATAAAGATAAAGGATTTGAAATTCTTGCTTTCCCTTGCAATCAATTCGGGGAACAGGAGCCCGGAACAAATGAAGAAATTAAAAGCTTTTGTTCATCAAAGTTTGATGTTACATTTAAGTTATTTGATAAGGTTGATGTAAACGGAAAAAACAAATCGCAGCTTTATTCAGTCTTAACAGATAATGAAGTAACCGGTAAAGCAGATATTAAATGGAATTTTGAAAAGTTTTTAGTTGATAAAAACGGAAATGTTGTTTCAAGATATTTAAGCAAGGTTGAACCAATGAGTGGTGAACTGACTTCTGCTATTGAGAAAGAACTTAAGAAATAGTCTATTAAAACTATAAGTCATCCTTAGCGGAGACGAAGGATGACTTACATTATTTCAATCCCATTTGCTGCTTAACCCAAAGCTTTGCATTCATAATTTTTTTATGCTCGATGTTTAATGTTACGCCGATTTTTTTAATAAGATTATCTTCATACTCATTAAGTTTTTCATCTTTGTAAATCAATCTCCACAGGCTTTCAATCAATTCTAATTTTTCATCCTGCGAAAACGATTTATTAATCTCACGCGAAAACTCATACAAACTAACGCTGTCTTTTACTCGTTGTTCCGCAAGCTGCATAAGCTCATTAACATAATCATCATCTAAATTAAAAGTGGATTTCATTTCATCAATAATAAAATTTCTTTCATCGTCAGTAAAAACACCGTCTGCTTTTGCCATTTCAATAAACAAAGCACAAGCAGCAACTTCAACTTTTTTATTTTTATTACTTGATGTTGAATCGGTATGAATCTTATTTGTTATCGCTTCATTTTCCAAAAATATATTTTTTAAGTACTCAAACATAAAATTACATCTTATCTAATTCACTTAATAAATCAGGAACGTCTAAAGGTTTTGTAACCATGACTAAATTTCCATCTTCATCTTTGGGCCATTGTTCTACAAGTTTATCGCAGTACAATTCAATGCCGTTCCCATCAGGGTCCTTGATATAAATAGATTCCGAAACACCATGATCTGATGCACCTTCAAGCGGGTAATTTGCCTCCCATAATCTTTTAAACGCTTTTGCAAGGTCTTCTCTTGATGGAAAAAGTATTGCGTAGTGATAAAGTCCTGTGTGTCCTTCAGGCGCAGGAGTAGCATTTTCACCAGCCCAGGTATTTAAACCTATATGATGATGATAATTACCCGAAGAAAGAAACACGGCGTTCTTTCCAAATCTTGCCGTTACTTGAAAACCAAGTAAGTCTCGGTAAAATGCTAAAGCTCTATCAAGATTAGCAACGGTTAAATGAACATGTCCAATTCTAGTGCGGGGATTTAATTCGTATTCCATTTCTTTCCAAATAATTTATGTGTGATTAACTTTTACAGGTTTTACATTCCAGATCTTTTCTGAATATTCTTTTACTGATCTATCGCTGGAAAATTTTGCAACTCGTGCTACGTTATAAATAGATTTTTTTGTCCATTCTTCTTTTTTCTTATACAAAACTGCAACTTTATCCTGTGCATCAATGTAAGCTTGATAGTCTGCAAACAGGCAGTAATAATCTACATTCATTAATCCGCGAATCATGTCATCAAAAATTCCAAACTCTTTTGGATTAAAGAAATTTGTTGCAATCATATCAACAACTTTTTTCAAATCTTCATTTTTCTCATAGTAATCTTTCGGATTATAACCATTAGACTTTAATTTAACAACTTCATCAGCAAGCAAACCAAAAATAAAAATGTTATCATCACCAACTTCTTCTCTAATTTCAACATTTGCGCCATCCATTGTGCCGATAGTTAATGCACCATTTAATGCAAACTTCATATTACCTGTTCCGGAGGCTTCCAATCCAGCAGTAGAAATTTGTTCCGAAAGGTCAGAGGCAGGAATAATCTTTTCTGCAAGTGAAACAGAATAATTTTTTAGGAAAACAACTTTTAACTTATCGCCAACATCGGGGTCATTATTAACAACATCTGCAACACAGTTAATTAGTTTGATAACCATCTTTGCAGCATGATATGCAGGTGCTGCCTTTCCGCCAAAAATAATTGTGCGCGGAACCATTTTTATTTTTGGATTGCGTTTTATTCTATTATAAAGCGTAATGATGTGGAATACATTTAGCAATTGTCGTTTGTATTCGTGAAATCTTTTTATTTGTACATCAAAGATTGAATCCGGATTAATTTTAATGCGGTGCTCTTTTTCGATGTAATCAATCAGAGCTTTCTTGTTATTCCATTTTATTTTTTGCCAGTACTTGATAAAATCTTTGTCGTCTACAAACTTTTCTATCTTTTTAATTTGAACAAGATCTTTTATCCAGCCCGGTCCAATTCGTTCAATCAATAGCTGAGTTAATAATGGATTTGCAGTAACAAGCCATCTTCTTGGAGTGATACCATTCGTTACATTAATAAATTTCTTTGGAAAGATTTTGTTGAAATCAGGAAAAATCCTTTTCTTCAAAATTTCTGTGTGTAGTGCGGCAACACCATTAACAGCAAAGCTGCCAACAATTGCAAGATTAGCCATTCTAACTCGTTTATCTTTACCAACTGAAATGATTGAAAGTTTATCCAATACGGCTTGGTCTTTAGAATAATTTTCTCTTACATCATCTAAAAATCTTCTATTGATTTCATAAATTATTTGAAGATGTCTCGGAAGAAGTTCACCAAAAATTTGTTCAGACCATTCTTCTAAAGCTTCCGGTACAACGGTGTGATTTGTATATGCAAATGTTTTTGAAGTGATACTCCATGCTTTATCCCACATCATATTTTCTTCATCAATAAGTATTCGCAGTAACTCTGGTATTGCAACAACAGGGTGGGTATCATTTAACTGCACACAAGTTTTATCGGCAAATTTATCAAATGTTTTGTGCCCTATTTTGTACTTTCTAATTATATCCTGCAATGTTGCAGAAACAAAAAAGTATTGTTGTTTTAATCTTAAATATTTTCCTTCAACATAAGTATCGTTTGGATAAAGAACTTTTGAAATTGTTTCAGAATTATTTTTGTTTGCAACTGATTCTACATAATTACCTTTATTAAAATCATCAAATTTAAAATCGATTGCAGCTTTTGCCTGCCACAATCGCAAATTATTTACCGTTTGATTTTTATAACCTGGTACCGGAACGTCATAAGCCACTGCTAAAACATTTTCTGTATCAACCCATCTAAAACCAAGTTCACCATTCGCTTTATCATAGGTATCTGTTCTGCCATAAAATTGTACTTTATATTTAAGAGATTTTCTTAACAGATCCCAGGGATTTCCATCACGCAGCCAATTATCAGCGCGTTCAACTTGATAACCATTTTC
>JBDTRQ010000399.1:0-11850 GCA_039931535.1 Ignavibacteriota bacterium | reverse complement strand
GCACGCATTTTTATGTTGTTTATAAAAACACAATTGAAATTTTAGTAACACTTTTCATATCATACTCCTAAAGATTTAATCTATTAGACACTGAAACTTACTTTTTAGTTACCCCATATTAAAAGTATTATTCGTAATCGGTAAATATTGATGATAAAGGGAATATAAATAATTGCAAAGCATCTTTACATTGCTTGTAAATACATATAATTTAAAGGAAAAATTTGAGACTAATATGGCTATCTTAAATCTAATCCCATTGGCTGATTACCAAGAATATCCCGTAGAAGAAATGTTGGAACGTTCACAATTATTTCATGATAATCTACTAAGACGAAGAACAGTTCGAGATTTTTCTGACCGGAAAATTCCTAAACAAATAATTGAAAACTGCGTTGCTGTAGCAAACTCAGCACCAAGTGGAGCTAACAAACAGCCATGGCACTTTGTTGTAGTTTCCAATCCATTAATAAAAAAGAAATTAAGAGTAGCCGCTGAAGAAGAAGAAAGAGAGTTTTACTCAACTCGTGCACCGCAGGAGTGGCTTGATGCTTTGGCACCATTTGGAACGGACTCCAACAAACCATTTTTAGAATCGGCACCTTATCTTATTGCAATATTTTCAAAATCTTTAGAAGTTTTGCCAGATGGCACAAAGCAAAAAACTTATTACGCATCAGAATCAACAGGAATTGCATCTGGATTTTTAATCAGTGCAATCCATAATGCCGGATTGGTTTGCTTAACGCACACGCCAAGCCCGATGAAATTTTTAAATGATATTTTGGGAAGACCGCAAAATGAAAAACCGTTTTTAATTTTAGTGGTTGGTTATCCAGAAGAGAATGCAATGGTTCCTGATTTAGTTAAAAAAAATTTATATGAAGTTACAACTTACTTGTAATAATTTAATTTTCTGTTTCACCATTTAACACTTCGATTGCTTTATCCACCGAAAGATGCGTACCGTATATAACCAGCGTATCAGCAGCTAAAATCCGCCTGCGACTAGTAAAAACTTTTTTATTCTAATTAATTGTGAAAGAGAAAATTCCAAACCAATAGTAAACATTAAAAGCATAATTCCAATTTCTGCCATTACGCTTATTTGGTTTACAGATTTTATAAGATTGAAACCATAAGGACCAATTAACATTCCAGCAATTTAAAATCCCACAATGCCTGGCAAATTAATTTTTTTGAAAAGGAAGATGATCGGCAGAGAAACTAAAAGTATTACAACAATGTCTTGAATTATTAAAAAATCATTCATAGTTAAAATAAAATATTAAGGTTACGATTTATCCAAAACTTTTTTGTAACAGCGTCTTCGTTTGTGCTGGCGTGCATTATAAAGTTTCCACTGAGCCTGTACTTTTTCATTGCTCTCAAGTTCACGATTGGTTTCCACAAATTGTATTCCGTTTTTAATACAAACTTTATTTATCTGATCTATTAAAAGAGCATTTACACCTTTGTTCTGCAAATCTGTTCTTACAGCGGTAAGATACAAATCCAATGATTTACTTTTTTTCATTTCTCTTAAGATTGATAAAAATCCAAACGGTAAAAGTTTACCATTAATTTTTTGTAGTGCGTTATTTAGCGAAGGCATTGTTATTCCAAATGCCGCAAGTTTATTATTTTCATCAAGCACTAACGGAAGGTACTCAGGACGAATCAAAGAAAAATATTGTTTAACATAAGAATCAATTTGTTTATCTGTTAACTCAACAAATCCGTATAGATCTTTATAAGTTTCATTTATCAAATAAAAAATATCTCTGGCATAAGGAAGCATATCTTTTGCTTTCTTAAACACCGGAACATGAAGTTTATTCCTTTGTAAAGCTATCTGTGCAATTCTAGCAATTTTTTCCGGTGTAGATGAAACAATTTTAACTCTGAATTCTATCCAGTCAGTATCTTTGTTGTAACCAAGTTTTTCAATATGATTTTGATAGTAAGCGTAATTGTAAATACTGCCAAGCGTACTAATTTCTTCATAACCCTCAATTAACATTCCCTCGCCATCCATATCTGTAAAACCAAGCGGACCGTGAATGCTTGTCATTCCTTTACTTGCAGCCCATTGTTCAACGGTTTTAAATAGTAATGATGAAACAGCTTCATCGTCTTCAAAATCTATCCATCCAAAACGCGCTTCTTTTTTATCAAACTTATCGTTGAATTTTTTGTTAATTATTCCTGCAACCCTGCCAACTACTTTATCATCTTTATAAACTAACCAGTATTTTGATTCGCAAAATTCGAAAGCGGGATTGGATTTTTTACTTAATGTTTTCATTTCATCAATGCGGAGAGGCGGTATATAGTACTTATTGCCTTTGTATAATCTGTAGGGGAAAGCTATGAAGTTTTTCAAATCTTTTTTTGATGACACTTCTTTAAGGACTAAACTCATTTTAAGTTTTCTTCTTTTGGATTTTTGTTAAAGCTAATATAACATTTTTAGAACTTTGCCTTTGGATAAAATCTATTGAGAGTTTAAAAAAAGAAAATGATTGCTACTTGTTTTGATTGTAGTTTGAAAGATTAATCAATCCTATCGCTCCGTGTGTTAGCAGGAAGAAAGGAATTAGAACAACAAATATTACTTCAACCGGCGGCAGTTTTTCTTTCCAGCTTGGAATGAACTGTAAAATTACGATGATAAAAATTATCATTATAAAAATTATAGATAAACTGTTTGATAAAATCTTGTAAGAAAATTCTAAGTATGTCTTTTTTTCTTGAACAGTTTCTTTCTCCAAAAAAAATGTTCGAAGCGCTAATATTGCCAAAGCTGCTAAACCTTTTGTGCCTAATAATCCAACTGAAATAATTGTTCCGAAGCCAACAAATATTTCAAACAAAAAGGCGATATATAGATTTTTATATTTCATTCGTTTAATATTGTATAATTGGGTCCGCTCAAAAAAATCTAAACACTCGATATGTAATTCCCACGAAAGAGACGGTGTGATAATTATGTAAAAGTCATTTAGAAGGAGTTTACGACCTGCCTACCGGACAGGCAGGCTGAGAAATCTGCTTGTATTAACAGACTTCTCCATTCGCCTGCCTGCCGGCAAAGGCAGGGTCGAAGTGACATTTCTAATTTTCACACAGCCACATTAACGGGAATGACCTTTTTTGAGCAGACTTAAAATTGATTAATAATTATCATCAATTTCAACACCGGGTTTAAAAATAACTCCGCGTGATTCATGCCCATTCATTCTAACTGAAATTGGTTTATCGAAACGTAAGTGTTTTACAAAAGGTAATCCCTCATGAACAGTTTGTTTATATAGCCAATCCCAATCAATAAAATCAGCCTTATCAATTGAGTTTACAGTAAAGTATCCTACTCTAAATGATGTAAGATTCTGAAAAAAGTGTGAACCTTGTGATGGTACAACACTAAAATCTTTAAAGCCCGCTTCAACAATAACTGATGCGCCGGAAATTTGATCCCATGTAACAGGAATTCCAAGCCACGGATCCATCGAACCCCATCTGCCAACGCCAAATAAAATGTACGGTCTTCTTTCTGCAATTAGTTTTGCATTAATTTTGCTTACTTCAACTGCAACATCTTTGCTTTTTCCGCGATCAAAATTTTCAAAATCAACCATCACCACATCATAAATTTCGTTAAAGGAACCGTTGCCAAGCACTTGTTTGCTCTGGCAGATTGAAACTTCGGGTTTAACTTCACCAATTAAAAGTTCTTCACTTTCGCGGCTAAGTACCATCGGGCGCATTTGAAGCATTGCAAACTCTTTCGGTTCGCCTGCAGGCACAGTAAGATTTACTGCAAATTCAATTTCAACAGGTGTTCCCATTCCCCATGAACCAAAATCAAGAAGCAGTTCAAGAATTTCTGGTAATGGAAAAATTTTATGTTTTAAAATCGGTGCAAAGGTTACAACTCTAACTCCATTGCGGGATATTCCATCATAAATTCCATCGTTCTCTGCAGAGTATGTTGATCCAACAGAAAATAATGTTTCATCTTTTTCAGCGTTAGACAAATCAAATCTTTTTACAAGTAAATCTTCTATGCTGTCTGGGTGATGATCGAGTTTGCCATTTAAATCCAAAGCATAAAAACTTTGCTGTGCGTTTTTTAAAGTTTCCTTTGTAGAAAAAAACTGAAGCATGTGTTTTGGATATTTAGGACAAAAACGTATTGAGTTGCCGCCTTCTACAACAGTCTTGCCTAAGCCAAGTGCAACAAGTGCAATTCCATCCGAGGATTTTTGCGGTGCAATAGGATAAAAGTTAAATGACTTTGCAACGCCTGCAAAATCAGGGTAAAAACGTTCTTCTCTTTTTGCGCCAACTAATCTTTGAATTACTACGCCCATCTTTTCTTCTTCTAACCTGTACGTAGTTGATTTGATATAATCTTTTGCTTTTTTGTGGAATGTTGATGCGTAAACACTTTTTATTGATTGCAGAAGTTCATCCAATCTTACTTCCAGATCGGGATTGCTGTTTGGAATCATATAAGTTTCATACACGCCCGCAAAAGGAAGAAACTGTGAATCTTCTAACAGGCTGGATGATCTTACTGCAAGCGGGCAATTAGTTATCTCTAAAAAATCTTTTAGCTTAGCTACGATATCTGCAGGATAATTTTTTGAATCAACAAATCTTTGTGTTATCTCAAGATCATCAACATCAGAAATTGCAAGTTGTTCTAATTTATTTGTTGTGATGAAGTAATCAAAAACATCTGTGCCGATTACAATTGCAGATGGAACACTTATTTCAACATCATCAAACTTATGATCGAGATTATAATTAATAATTAATGTGTTGATAAATCCCAATCCTCTTGCTTTACCGCCAATAGAACCACCGCCAATGCGTGCAAAACTGTTTTTTGAATCAAACGAATCTTTGTTGAAGTCAAGTATCACTCCGCTTTGCTGAATTTTTCTATACTCTTGCAGCGATGTTAAAAGCCTATCGCGCAAGCTTTGAATCGAATCAAAATCAGAAACTTTGTGCGGTCTTAGTTTAAAGGAAAGATGAAACTCTGTACGCGCTTTAAGCCATTTGGAAAAATGATTTCTGGAAGCATGATAAACCAAACTTTCATCAGGAATTTTTACGAGCGCTTCTTCTAATTGTGATAAAGTTGCAGCTCTAAAAACTTCTTCACCTTTTGTATTTAAAAATACAAAATCTCCAAATCCAAAATGGTTTAACATAAAATCTCTAAGCTCGTGTAAAAGCCTTGGCGAGTTTTTGTGCATAAACGATGCGCCTATTTGAAATGCTTTATCTCTAAAACTTGCATCGCTGGATTGAAGCAAAATTGGAATATCATCGTGCTGTGAACGAACAGTTTTTGCAAACTTTATTCCTGCTTCGGGGTCTTTTATTCCGTGATGTTTAAAATTTATATCCAGTATCAATCCAAGAACATATTCCTGGTATTTTTCGTAATAGCTCCAGGCTTCTTCATAAGTTGTACAAAGTAAAATTTTAGGCCGTGCGCGCATTCTTAAAAACTTGTGTGTAAGATTAACGCCTTCCTGTATCAATCTTCGTGATTGCTTAAAAATTTCAGTGTAAATTATTGGAAGATAGGATGAGTAAAATTTTATATTATCTTCAACAACAATTATGGATTGCACACCGATACTTTTTGTATCGTTATCAACATTAACGCGGTCTTCAACATATTTTACAATTGCTATTAACAGCCTGTAATCGCCGCTCCAAATAAAAATTCTTTCAAAGATTGAAGTATCATAATTTGTGGTAAGCTCTTTTCTTTCGCGGTTATCATAAGCAAGCAGCACTATCGGAAGATTGATACCGGATTGTCTTACCATCTGAGCAAACTTTACAACGTGCATATCTTCTATGTGCAAGGTTGTAATGATAAGATCATAACTATGTTCGCCGCTAAGCATTTCTAATGCTTCTTCACCGCTTGTAACGTGTATAAGCTCCGGTGCAAAACTTAAGTTAAGCGATTGATATTCCTCGCGAATAAGCTCATACAATCTTCCGTCTTCTTCAAAAAGATAATTATCATAAATGCTTGATACGAGAAGTATCTCGCGGATTTTATAACGCATTAGTTTCTGGAATTTTTTTATCCGTGAACTAAAAACGTCTTCTAAGCTATGCCGCTTAACTTTTGATGGTATGTTTTCCATAAATACGATGAGAATGATTTATTGATGTTCAAAATATAATAAAATTAGAAGCGAGTTTTTAGAATGCTTTTTCTGGAAAGCTGCAAGGTTGGAAAATTGGGATGATGGAATCCGTTAGCTAACGGATGGAATTGTGGAATCAGGAAATACTTTTACCAAGTTATTGTTTTAGATACGAATAATTTATTGACTAATTTATTAAAGATATTCTGTCTGTCAAGAAGTGATTTTTGGTAGCCGAGAAATTGCTATGGCGGTTTAATTTTTTGGCGGCATATTTTACCTCATCGTTAATTCCTAAATAAAAGTGTAATTAATGCTTTATCTCCATTCCAACCTACAGTTGCTACACTGTTTTGCTTTACGGAGAGACTGTAGTTAGTATAAAGTGTTCCTACGCTTATTGATCCCCAAGAATATCCATTAAAATGAGAGATTTCGCCTATTATTGAATTTCCAAGTCCATATACATCATTATAATTGCTTCCTCTAACGATTCGTATTGTGCCTTGTTCTTGTACTTTTTCCCAATCATAATTTTTAAATTTATATAACCCAGAGCCACCCGCAGCATATATAAGATTTTCATTGATTCCCCAAATTGATGATAGACCATTAGCAGATGCTAACCTTTGTACTTGATTTGTTGAATCTATTATTAACATAAAGTTATCCGCTGCCAAATACTTTTTGTTATTATCAGTAATCCCCCAAATATCACCGATAATTAATGTCGTTCCACTTTCTATCCTCTGCCAGTTTGTGCCGTTGTAGTGGGCTATTTGTCCATTTGTCCCAACTATATAAAAATCATTACTGCTAATACCCCACATTTTGTTCATTTGATATGGACCCCAAACACCTGAACTTATTCCAATTGATCTAAAATTGGCACCATCCCAGTTTATTATTCCATTCCCACAAAACATAATATCATTTTCGCTAAAACTAAAAACAGATTGTATCGGGTGATAAAAAACCTGTCCATTATAATAATAAGGTATTTGTTTTAGCTCCCACTCATTCCCATCCCAATGCACGGCATTATAAGTTGTATAACCATTTTGGCTTGTATCTGCAATCATTATCTCACCAACAGCCCAGATATTGTTTTCATTTATTATTGCAACATCGTAAAGAGTACTGCTGCCAATAGTTCCAAACGTCCAACTCTGGAAAGTAAAGTTATGGCTTGTTGTGTCCATTGTTGTTACTGGCTGTTGGGCGCTCGATACTTGAGGCAAGATGCTCGATATCTGGAAAGAATAATTTTGGTTTGGTAAAAGGGAATCAATATAGAGTAAAGAGTCTTGAGTATTGAGTAGAAAGATATGAGAAACGGAATCACCAGTTGGGTTGTATTGTTTTAAAGTTAGTTCTGCAGGTAATTCTAAATCTTTTGTTTTTAATTGAAGCCACGCTTCAATACAGCTTACGTCATCAAGTTCAAGTGTTAAAGTTGGTTTTGTTTCAGGCGGCGGTGGCGGTTCTGTTGAATCACAAGAGAAAAAGAAATGGACAGTAAAAACAATTAAAAATATTTTGATTACTAATTTCATTGAAGCTTTATCCCAAAACCTTTTTTTGTTCTTTGAAACTTATAAAACATTACTGCGATTTGCGAGAGGAATTGCGTAGAAAGTAATAACGTGTTTATGCTTTTTATAGAAAGTTAGAAAATTAGATTGATGGAATAGTGGAGTTGTGGAATGGGAAAATAATTTTGCTACGTTACATTTTTTAAAGCAGGTGAATGATTGACTGATTAATTTATTCCAGATATTGTTCTGTCAAGAAATGGTTCTTGACAGCCAAGAAACCAAATTTTCGATAAAGAATCTTAACTCAAAAAATGTTAAATTCTGTTGTGATTTTTCAAAAAGGATAACAAACTATATGCAAATCTGCATTTTTGAAGATATAAACTATTCAAACTTTGAACCGATGGTTTTTTCGCGTCCGGTTTATGATTTGTTATGCGGCAGTAATTCGCTAAAGGAAAAAATCATTCGCAATTACGGTGATGTTAAAGTCTCACTTCACTGCCGTCCATATTTAACGGAGTCGGTCCAAAAAAGCAATCCAACTTATCTAGTAAATAAAATTGAAGATGCTGAATGTTTATTTATTAACGGAAGAATTATTGCACCGGAAAATCTATCACAGCTTCTTCCTTTGCTGCCTGCTGAGAATAAAGTTTTTGTAAATGAAGAAACAGTAATTGCGGCTTATTTATCCGGTACAAATTTGCAGCAAAAAATAAATCATATTAAAGATCTTTTTGCTGTAAATGATTTTAACGGCTTACCGATTAAAATACTCGATATTAAATGTGCAAATTATCTTTGGGATTTGATAAACATTAACGGCAAACAAATAACTTCTGATTTTAATTATCTTACAAAACAAACAAGTAAACAAAATTTTGTTGAATCTGTAAATACAAATGTTCACATAATAAATAAAGAAAATATATTTGTTGGTAAAAATGTTACTGTAAAACCCGGAGTTGTTTTAGAGGCTTCCGGCGGACCGATAATTATTGATGATGATGCTTTTATATTTCCAAACGCAGTTATTGAAGGTCCCGTTTCAATCGGTAAAGAATCCAAAATAAAAAGCGGTGCAGCTATTTATGCAAATGTTTCAATCGGAAAGGTTTGTAAAGTTGGCGGTGAAGTTGAGCAATCTATTTTTATGGATTACTCAAATAAACAGCACGCGGGATTTATCGGACATTCCTACATTGGAAGCTGGGTTAATCTTGGCGCCGATACAAACAACAGCGATTTGAAAAATAATTATTCAAAAGTAAAAATTAAGTTAAGCGGTAAAGAGATTGACAGCGGCTCGCAATTTCTCGGGTTGATGATTGGCGATCATTCAAAAAGTGCAATAAATACAATGTTTAACACAGGCACTGTTGTTGGATTTTCTTGTAATATATTTGCATCAGGATTTCCGGAAAAATATATTCCTTCTTTTACCTGGGGCGGAGATGAAGAATCCAATGTGTATGATATTAATAAAGCGATTGAAACAGCAAAGATTGTAATGAGCAGAAGAAAAATTGATTTTGAAAAAAATGATGAATCGATGTTTAAACTTATTTTTGAATTAACGAAAAATGATAGAGAAAAAAGAGGTTACTAATTGGAAGAAAGTACTGATCAAAATATAGAACCAAAAATAAATGAACCGAATGAGCAAATCACCGATAATAAAAACGAAAGCCATTTAGAAGAACACAAAGTTATAGATTTGTATCAAGGTGTTAGAGGGCTGGCTGTAAAAATTCTTAATCGTGTTGAAAGAACTGATGCATATCTTGATAAACTTTTGGACAATGAATTGAGAAACGCAGAACTAAACGGACCTGATAAAGCATTGCTTTATGAAATTGTTCATGGTGTTACACGCTGGGAGGGAAGATTAGATTGGATTCTTAACGGTTTTTACAAAGGACAATTTTCTAAAGCGATTCCAAATTTAAAAAATGGTTTACGCGTTGCTCTTTACCAGATTTTATTTTTAGATAGAATTCCTGATCATGCAGCAGTAAACGAAGCAGTTGAGTTTGTAAAAAAATTACAGGGACAAAAACCTGCCGATCTTACAAATGCAATTCTTAGAAATATTATAAGAAATAAAAATTCAATCAGGTATCCTGATCCCAACGAAGATATCATCGGCTATTTAAGCGCTTATTATTCACATCCCGCATGGATGGTTAAAAGATATTTGGATAGATTTGGAAGAGAAGACACGGAAAAATTATTAAACGCCAATAATGAAAAACCTTATCTTACTTTGCGTGTAAATGCTATCAAAACAAATCCGCAGGAATTTAAATCGCTTTTGCAGCAAGTTAATCTTAAATACCGACCGGGAAAATTTCTTGATGAGTTTGTGCAGCTTCAAAATCTTACAAACATTACTGCGTGGGATTATTTTGTTAAAGGATATTTTAATATTCAGGATGAAAGTGCAGGCTTAGCTGTAAGATTGCTTGATGTTGCGCCCGGAATGAAGGTGCTTGATATGTGTTCAGCGCCCGGCGGTAAAACTGCTTATCTCGGTTCACTGATGAACAACCAAGGGTCAATCATTGCGCTGGATCGTTACGAAGGAAGATTAAAACTTGTACGTAAAAATAACGAAAGACTTGGCTTAACCTGCGTTACAACAATTGAAAGTGATGCGTTGGAATTTGAATCCGAACCGTTTGATCGTGTACTTGCTGATGTGCCGTGCAGCGGCTCCGGAACGCTTTCTAAAAAGCCGGATATCAAATGGAAAAAAGATATTTTTGATTTAAGGAAAATGAGTGAGATTCAACTTAAACTAATTAATAAAGCATCAACATTAGTTAAGTCGGGTGGAGTATTAGTTTACAGCACTTGTTCAATCGAGCCTGAAGAAAATTTTGAAGTTGTAAAAAAGTTTCTTGAATCACATCCAAACTTTAGATTAGAATCCGCAAAGGGCAAAGTTGAAGATACTTTGGTTGATGAAAACGGATGCATCCAAACACTTCCGCAGAAGCATCAAATGGATGGAGCTTTTGCCGCAAAATTAATTAGAATTGATTAAAAATTTTATAGGTTATTATGCTTGATAAATTTGCAGATGAATTAAGACAGCAACGGGAAAGTGCCGGTTTAACATTACAGCAGATGGCAGCTAAAACAAGAATTGATCTTAAATTTCTTGAAGCGATCGATCAGGGCAATTTTTCTTTTTTGCCTGATCTTTATGTAAAAGCTTTTGTTAAACAATATGCCAAAACTATTGGGCTTGATGAAAACATCACTATAAAAAAGTTTGAAGCAGCAAGAGAAGGACAAGAGTATGATCCAAATCCTTCCGCGCCTGTTGAAGAAATAAAGCAAAAAGTTAAGAAGGAAGAACCTCCCAAAATAGAAATTCCAAAAACTGAAGCACCTAATGTTGAGCCGCCAAAACCAGCGGTAAAGTCAACCACTCCTTTAAAATCTTATGTTGATGAACACAAACAACGCACAGGCGATGATGAAGTTAAAAATAACAAGCAGCTTTTAATTTTTGGTCTGGGCGGAATAGGATTAATTATTATTGCAGCACTTGTTTACTTTTTTGTTTTTAATAAAAGCAATAAAATAATTGTGGAAGAAACTCCGATTGAAGAAGTGATACAGCAGGATAATCAAAGATATGTTGAAGATGAGCCTGTTAATCAGTTAAGCGGAAGCGACAGCACAATTGTTCCTGCTTCTTCTGATAGTCTTCATCTAACTTTTTATGCAAAAGAAGCTTCTTGGGTTTTTGTTGTGCTTGATAACAACAGCACGCAGGAGTTTACGCTTGCACCAAATTTAAAATTTAGTATCAGTGCGGCAAAAGAATTTAAAGTAACTGTCGGAAATTCCGGCGCTGTAACTTTGCAGTTGAACGATCAGCCGATTGATTTTACAGGGCGATTGGGTTCTGTACGTTATTTTAAATTAGATAGAACTGGATTAGTTTATTTAAACACGCCTCCCAAAATTGAACAAGAGTAAATGGCATCGTTGATTGAAAAAAAAATTGAAGAACTGCGCAGCCAAATAATCAAACACGATTATAATTATTATGTGTTGGCTGAGCCTGTTATAAGCGATGAAAACTATGATAAGCTTGTTAA
>JBDTRQ010000398.1:0-9964 GCA_039931535.1 Ignavibacteriota bacterium | reverse complement strand
ATAAAGTAAAGCAACTACACCAAATAACGGAATGACATGAAATATTAAATCCACTTTGCTCTCCTCAAATTGAGTTTATTCTGATTTTTTATTTAATTCATCTAGATTTTTTAATCGGCTGAAGATACCAAGCATTTTATCGTATCCATCTGAAATAAAACTTTCTGCAAGCTGCTCACCTATTTCAAAAGATTTTTCAAGCTGCATCAATTCATTTTTATCAAAGTCTGATAAAACATGGTTAACAAGGTTTCCAGATTCAAAATCATTTCCTATTCCTATTCTTAATCTGGAAAAATTATTACTTTGAAGATGATAAATAATTGAACTTAATCCGTTATGTCCGCCATCTCCACCAGATTTTCTGATGCGAATATCGGCAAGGCTTAGGTTTATATCATCTACAACAACTAAAATTTCAGTAACATCAATTTTATAGTGGTCAATACAATCTAAGACTGCTAAACCACTATTATTTACATAAGTATCAGGCTTTATTAACACGAAAGGTTTACCTGAAAATTCCCCTTCAGCAAAATGATAATCGAATTTAGAAGCTTTAAATTGAATCAACTTTTTTGCTGCAAAAAAATCAAGGAATTGGAACCCTACATTGTGCCTGTTATTTTTGTAACGGCTGCCAGGATTACCAATTCCAACAATAAGACGCACTTAAACTATTCTTCTTTATCCTGTGGTTTACCTTTTGCAATAACTTCAGGTTCAACAGCTTCTGTAGTTTCACCTTCAACAGGTGCAGCTTCTTTTTCAACTTTTGGATGAGTTACAGATGCTATAATAGATTCCGGTGAACTAAGAATATCAAAATCATCAAACTTAAGATCTACAACGTGAATTGCTTGACCGAGCTTCAACTCAGCCACGTTAATTTCAAGATGTTCTGGAATGTTGATAGGTAAACATTCAATTTGCAATTTGTGAAGTGTGTGCTGTAAAATTCCACCTTCTTTAATTCCAATTGGATTTCCTACTAATTGAATAGGAACTTCAATCTGAATTTTCTCACCTTTTTTAAGTCCTAACAAATCTATGTGAACAATTTTTTCTGTAACAGGATCAAACTGCACATCTTTAATGATACAATCTAACTCATCATGTCCTTCAACATTTAAACTAATTAAACTTGTTTTAGAAGTAAACACAAGTGGATGAATTGCTCGTTCTGCAAATTGCACAGCGAGTGGTTCGTGATGTTTTGAATAAAATATTGCAGGAACTTTACCTTCTTTACGTAAAGCGCTTCTTGATGCTTTATCAATTTTAGTACGCTTCTGTGCTTCTATTACTACTTTCTCCATTTTATCTCCGGGTCTTATTAACCTTTATCTATATTAAATAATGAACTAATTGATTCGTTTTCATAAGTTCTTGTAATTGCTTCACCAAAAAGCGGTGCAGCAGAAATCACAACTATTCTGTCGCAAGCGCTTTCATCAAAATGTATTGTATCTGTAACAAAAAGCTTTTCAATATCACCACTGTTTAATCTTTCCATTGCAGGACCAGAAAGCAGCGGATGTGTAATTGCGCCATAAATTTTTCCTGCACCTTGATCCTTTAAAGCTTTTGCGGCGCTAACTAAAGTTCCGGCAGTATCGATCAAATCATCCACAAGTAAAATATCTTTACCTTCTACTTCGCCGATAATATTCATCACTTCGGCAAGATTTTGTTTTGGTCTTCTTTTATCGATAACGATTAAACCTGAGTGCAGCATTTTTGCATAAGCTCTGGCTATTTTAATGCCGCCTACATCAGGTGAAACAACCGAAAGATTATCAGACAAATTATTTAAATGATCTAAAAATATTGATGATCCGTAAAGATGATCAACCGGTATATCAAAAAAACCTTGTATCTGAGAAGCGTGCAGATCCATAGTCATTACTCTATCAGCACCAGCTTCTGTAATAAGATTAGCCATTAGTTTAGCTGTGATTGAAACACGCGGCTGATCTTTTCTATCCTGTCTTGCGTAGCCAAAATAAGGGATAATTGCAGTTATCTTTTTTGCAGATGCTCTTTTGGCTGCATCAATCATAATTAAAAGTTCAATAAGGTTTTCAGCAGGTGGATTAGTTGATTGAATTAAAAAAACTTCTCTGCCTCTGATATTCTCACCATACTTTACCCAAATTTCACCATCACTAAATCTTTTTAGTTCAAGCATTCCTAATGTTGCACCAATAGATTCTGCAATCTTTTCTGCTAATGGAAGATTTGAAGTTCCGGCAAAAATCATATAACCGCTGGAAGACATTTTAATAATGCTCGACTAAAATTAAAAATAGGTGCTAAATATAACCAAAGAGGTAAGTTATGTCAATAAAATTAAATGGTTGAGATACCGATAATAATTATTAATCTTTCTTTTTCCTTATCAGAAAGAAAATCACAATTAACAAAACCAATCCAGCTAAAATGTAAATCCAATATGGCGTTTCTTTAAGTTTATACGGCTTAAATGTAACTGAGATTGTTTTGCCGCGACCAATTTCGGATAATGAATATGACCAAGTTAAATTATTACCAGACTTATTAGTTGCGTTGTGGGTGATAATATCGCCGCGCATTTCATAATTATATGTAACTCGATAATCACTTCCATCAATTCCAAAACCGGTAGTTACCGGCGGAATAAATTGTGAGAATACTTTTTGTCCGGATGCACCGTCTTCAAGTAAAAATCTCGATTGTGCAAAAGCATTTACAGTGTTCAAAGAATCAACATTGTTAAAACTTAATTGGATATTTGCATGAACTGTTGAATCGAGTGTATCCGAATAAGTTATGACATTAATTATGTTTACAAACTTTGAGGAAAATTCGCTTCGTATAGAATCAGGATTAAATAATTCTAAATTTAAAATTGTAGCAATACTGCTTGTATCAGAAAATTTCATCCAATAATCGATTTCCATATTACCGGAACCATCCGGATAAATTGTAGTATTCTGAACGTAGTTCAAACAGCCTGTTAATGATAACAACAATACGAATACAGATAAATTAAATTTTTTCAATTTTGAATTTCTGATAATTAAGTAATGATTTTTTAGCCTAGCCAAATTTATAGAACATTCTATAATTATTCATTATGTTTACCATTAAAATTTAGGAGATTGTTTTGCCAACGTATGAATATAAATGTTTGAAGTGCGATCACAGATTTGAACTTTTTCAATATATGAAGGATGAGCCGATAAAGAATTGCCCTGTTTGTAATGGAGAAGTTAAAAGATTAATCGGTGCCGGTGCGGGTGCTATATTTAAAGGTACAGGATTTTATCAAACAGATTATAAAAATTCCACAAAAACATCTGAATCAATAAAATCAGAGCCTGCTAAACCTGTAGAAAAATCATCCAAAGAAATAAAAACAGATAAAAAGAATACTACTGATAATTAATTTTTATCAGTAGTACTAATTATGTTTTTAAAAATCCGCACCGATTGAAAAATAGAAAATCGGTTTTGCAAATTTATCAACGTGATAAGCCCACGCAACATCAAACCTTAACAGAAAATATAAAAAGAAAACTCGTGTACCCACGCCTGTACCCATTAGCAAATCTTTACTTACGACATTTCCATTTTCATCTCTATTAAAGAACTGCAGCTTGCGTGTGTTATTCCAGGCTGATCCAATATCAATATATGCAACGCCAAGAATATTGCTGAATAAAATTGGAATTGGACCCGGCACAAGATATCTGATAAGTGGAAATCTTAGTTCGTAATTCATCAAGAAATATTTAGTTCCAATTTGCTCAGAATAATTAAAACCACGCATTGGCAAAACCGCAGTTAAAAAAGCATAATCGCTTGTTGATTCAATTGGAATTTCAGAGGTTGCAAATGATCTGTTAATCCAATTTTCAATTCCGCCAAGAAAAAATCTTTGTGCGTTTGCACCGCCGGAATAACCTCCTGAAAATCTCATGACAAATGAGTAGTCAGTCCAGAATCTTAAATAAGTTCTGTAATCACCGCTAAGTGTGTAGAAGTTTAATTTTTTATTTCCAATTCCGGGATTTCCATAAGCATCAAATCTATATCGTGTGCCTTGTATTGGCGATGTGTAACCCCACATAACATTATCATGAACAAATGCTAAAGACGGTACTATAAAAGAGGCTTCATCGGATGGTACGGAAATATCATCAAGGTTTTCTTCTTTAACGTTCATCCAGCTTAACCCACCCTCAAATCTGTAAAAACGATTTAAAGGTAAACTTGCAGATAATGTTGCTCCATAACTTCTGAAGCGATACAAATTTATATAGTTACCTCTAACTAAATTTACAAACCTTGCGGTATGGTATCCTTGTAAACCATAATCAATTCTTCCGCCGAGATAATAATATGCTAAACCGTAATCGCTGTTCTTTAAATCGATTTGCAATCCTGTAACACCCACTAAACGATGCTCACCCAAAACATCGCTAAAAGAAAGAACAGTTGTTCCAATTAAACCATAAAAAGTACTGTAGCCGGCATTTGCATAAATCAAATCAGGCCCAAAAGTAACTTTATATTTGTTTACAAGATAGTTTCCATTTTTATCTAAATTATCTTTTGGGATAAACAATGAATCATTTGCGTAAACCTTTTCTTGCGTGGAATCCTGTTTACCAAAGACAAAATTAGAAAAATCTCTGCCTGTACTTTTTGTTGTTGTATCCGCTTCAACAATATCTCCGGTAAATATTTTTATTTCATCATCATCACTATCATTATTATCAGTGCTATTTGGCAAAACATAGTTCAGAACTGTTTCTTTTTTGATCTCTTTTACTTCAGATTTTTTATTTCTTTGCTCTTCTAATTTTGTAATAAATATAGTCGGTGGTAAGGTATCAAGTTTGGTTTTTGCTTCGAACGGATTATCAAACATAAAAATATTATAAACTGATTCATACAAGGTTGAAAAAACTAATTTCTTTGTATCCTTTGATAGCGATAAATGATATAACCCTGTTAATGAATTTGTAATAGGTTTTAGCGGAGTTTTTATAATTGAGTTTTCGGTGCCGTCATCTTTAATCGATTTTGTATAAATATTATTTATTCCATTTTGATCAGAGATAAGAATTAAATTTTCTGCATCAGCTTCTTCTCGTGGTGATGTTTCATCACTAAAAGGAAGATTGGTTATTCTAACTATTTTATTATCAGCAAGCAAAATTTTATAAATATCTTTTTGAGAATAATTATGCTGCGTGATTTTAAAATCATTTGGCAGTTCTCCTGCATCTAAAATATCACCTCTATCAGATGAAAAATAAATCGAATTATCATCGTGAGACCAGGCAGGATCTGAATCACTAAAAATATCATTGGTTAAATTTTTAGTTTCGCGGGTTTCAAAATTATAAAGATAGATATCAGATTGGCGTGCATTTTGACCAATAAATGCGAGTGTTTTTCCATCATTAGACCACGTTACACTTTCAACAGCATCAAAATTAATATCAAGAATTTCCCTATCCCCCGATTCAACATTAAAAATATAGATTGCATCAAAGCCGCTGCGCTTTGCTGATAATGCTATCTTTGTTCCATCGGGTGACCAAGTTAAACCCGGAGTTAAAATGTTTAGTTCTTCAAAATCAGGTGTCTGATTTCCTTCAATTAAACGTTCAATTGTTTTTCCGGTTAGCGCATCCATTATGTAAAGGCCAAAGTAGTAATCACGATTTGAGATGAATGCAATTTTATCACCTTGCGGCGAAAGAGTTGGCGATGTATTGTAAAACCCTTTATCTTTTTCAGGATCGGTTAATCGTTTTGCAAAATCTTCAGGATCATCTCTTAATGCAACATCGGGCCAAAAAGTTTTTTTGATATCTTTTCTCCAGCGTTCACCAAGTTCTTTTATATCAATTCCTAATGTTGCTTTAAATCCTTCTTCAACACTGCCGATGCCTTTTATTTTATTTAGCAGTTCACCAATTTTTTCTTTTCCATATTTATTTGCAATGTAGTAAAAAACTGATTGCCCGCCGCGGTATGCAAAATATCCACCAAGTTGGTTTATCTCCGGAAGATATTCACTTACAGAAGCATCACGGATAAACATATCTGTATCAACATCCCAACCAAGAGCTTCATATTCAGCCAAGCCCTCACTAAACCATATTGGAAATTGAAGCGTAATATTATTGGCTATAATATTTTGAACTGATCCGCCGTAAAACATATCGTTCATAACTGCGTGAACAAGTTCGTGATGAATGAGGTGACTAAATTGTTTGTACGAACCTGTAAATTGAATTACAACTCTATTTTTAAATAACTCAGTAAAGCCTTCAATACCTTCGGTTAAATATTGATCAATAACATTTGTTTCTTGAAAAGCATTTTTAGAATTGAAAATTATTACTATAATTCTGCTGTTTACTCTGTAATTAAAGGTTGATTGAATTGATGCGATTGCATCTTCCGCAACTTTGGCTGCAAATTCTGTTAGCGTCTCTCCATCTTGTGAAAAATAAATATCAAAATGTTTAGTTTGAATATAGTTCCAATCATAATCCTTAATATGGATTTTGTTTTTTCCAAACTGCGCAAATGCACCTGCGGAAAATAAAATCATAAATACTAAAAAAAGTTTTACTACTTTCATCCTTCTTCCTTTGATTCAAGTATTATAAAATCCAACTCTGATCGCTCCTCATCAACACGGATAAGTTTAACATAAATTTTATCACCTAACCGATATTGCTTTTTAGTTCTCTTGCCAACTATCGCATAATTTTTTTCATCGTGCATGTAATAATCATCGTCAAGATCTCTTAATCTAACCAAACCTTCTGCGAGAATATCTGTTATTTTAACAAAAATTCCAAAATTTGTTATACCAGAAATTATTGCCGAAAACTCATTACCCTGATGATTTTTTAAGTACTCAATTTGTTTTTGCTTTACACTAAATCGTTCAGCTTCTACAGCATTTCTTTCTGAGGCGGATATATTTTCGCAAATTTCTTCTAATTGTACAAGCGAATAAATTTCACCGCTTTTTAGATTTTTATAATTAAAAAGTAAACGATGTACTATCAAATCACTGTATCTTCTAATCGGAGAAGTGAAATGTGAGTAATAATTAAATCCCAAACCGTAATGCCCGATATTATTCGGTGAATAAATTGCTTTTGCCATCGAGCGAATTGCTAACTCATTAATCAAAACTTCTTCTTCTTTACCTTTAACCTGGTTAAGTAGATTTTGAAATCCAATTGATTTTGAAGAGGCATTGGGATCAAATGTGTAACCCAAAGTTTTTACAAAGCGAGAAAATTCTACAATCTTTTCCTGATCCGGTAAATCATGAATACGATACACAAATGGTTTTACCGCTCCTGATTTTGGAACTGCAATCTGCGTTGCAACTAACTTGTTTGCAAGCAGCATAAATTCTTCTATAAGCATGTTACTTTGTTTTAACTGCTTAATAATTATGGAAACAGGGACACCATTTTCATCAAGATTAAATTTTACTTCCGGCGAAATAAAATTAAAACTTCCTTCACGCATTCTTTTTTTTCTGTAAATCTCCGCAATTTTATTCAACTGTAAAATGTCTTCCGCCAAATCACCTTTACCGGTTTCAATTACTTGTTGAGCATCTTCATAAGTAAATCTTCTTTTACTGTTAATGATTGTTTTTGCGATATTGTAATTAATAATTTTTCCGCGCGGTGTCATTTCAACAATTACAGAATATGTAAGTCTATCTTCAAAAGGAACGAGCGAGCAGATTTGATTAGATAATTTTTCCGGCAGCATCGGAATTACTCTTCCAACAAAGTAAACGCTGTTACCTCTTTCGTAAGCTTCAGCATCAAGTGAAGAATGTTGTTTTACGTAGTGAGAAACATCCGCGATATGAATTCCGACAGACAGATTTCCATTTTCTAATTTTTCCAATGATAAAGCATCATCAAAATCTTTTGCATCTTCGGGATCAATTGTAAAAACATTTTTACTTCTATAATCCAAACGATTTTTAATTTCTTCTTGCGGGATTGCAGTTGGAATATTTTCTGCTTCCGTTAAAACCGCGGCTGGAAATTTATATTTAAGATCAAACTCGCGAGCGATAGAAATAATATCAGTTTCGTGTGAGCCTGATTTACCCAATACTTCAAGAACTTCTCCTTCTGGATTAAGCATTGAACTATCCCAAACCATTTTACCAACAACAACTTTGTCCCCTGTTTTTGCACCGTTAAGCTTAACCTCGGTTATGTAAATATCTCTGTGCAGTTTCGGATCATCTGCTGAAATAAAAAAGAATGATTTTGATTTTTTAATTACACCGACATATTCTTTACGTTTTCTTTCAACAATATTTACGATTTGTCCTTCAATGTTTTTACCTTTTTGTTTGGCAAACAATTCTACTTCCACTAAATCGCCATCAAACGCAGTTCCAATATTGCGTGCGGCAATAAAAATATCACCGTGTTTTTCATTATTAATATTTACAAATCCAAAACCATTTCTGTTTATTTCCAGTCTGCCTTTTAATCTGTTTGTTTGCAGAACTTTGTTAAGCTGATATTTCTTTCCAACTCTAATCAAAAAGGATTCTGATTCTAATTTATGAAGTGCAGCTTTTAAAGAAGCATATTCGTGATCAGAATTAAACCCAAGTTTGTCTGCGATATCTCTGGATTTAAATCCTCTGCCATGATTTCTGTTAAAGAAAGCTTTTAATTCTTTTTTCATTAAAACTCAAAATTATATTTAAAACCACCTTCAAAAAAAAGTGGATTGTTGATTGATGATTTCTGATTTTCAGACTCTTTTCTTTCCAAGCGCAATTGTAATCTTTCTGTAACAGGATACTCCATTCTAACGTTTGCGCGGCTTAAATCCTGCAAAACTTCAGTAGAGCCGCCAATTTGATATTTAATTTTCCAGACTTTACCAAGCAAGCTAAACTTAGTATCGGTACCGCTTTGCCTTAACTGAAATCCTGTAACATAATTATCAAAATACTGATTTAAAACTTCACCAATAAGTGAACCGGCAAGCGAAGTTGTAGTTGATGCTACTATATTTTTATCGTTCTGATTATTATCATCACCCGGAAATTTACCAATAATTAGAAAGTACATTGCATCAGTAGCATTTTTTGTTGGATCTTTTTTATCCTCTTGAATAGCCTGCCGCCCCATGTAAACGCCAATATTATTTTCATCCCTAATAAAGTTTTTATCCAACTCACTCAATGGTCCTTTTAACTTTATTTTAACAGCAACTTCCTGTTCAGTATTTGCATTTGTTGCAGTTGGAGGCACATAATAATCTTTATAGGTTGCTGTTATGTCAATAATCGGATCGGTTAGCTTATCGAACTTAACATTTCCGTTTGCAGAAAAAGTTTTTATAAAACTCAGGCTTGATCCTTCGAGCAGGTCAAGTTCGCCGCCTGATCTAGTTTTTCCGTCTAATGATTCAAGAAAAAAATTACCGTCCAGAATTGCTACTAAGTTCTGATCAAGTTCTTTAGAAAGAATAACAGTAACTGCAGCTTCTGTTTTAAGCTTTATATCAACTGTGTAATCAAAACGAGCAACATACGTTTCTACATTTTTAATTGAGTCACTTTTGTTAGTGCTTTGAATCAAGCTATCCAATTCGCTTATGATTTTATCTACATTGTTATCGCCTTGAATATATTTATAAATAAAACCTGAGCTGCTGGAGTATGCAGATTTACCAAGTGGAACAGTAATATCTGCAACGGTAACATCAATCGGAAGATTTACATAAGACTTGCCTCTTTTAGCAGAGTATGTAATATCATCACGCGTTCGGATAACCAAATCTCCATAAGCAAGAAGACCTGAAGTTTTAGATATCTTATCAAGGATTTTTAAATCACCGTTAACTTTTATAAAAGTTGAATCTAATTTAAACTCATTCAGTT
>JBDTRQ010000397.1:0-5970 GCA_039931535.1 Ignavibacteriota bacterium | reverse complement strand
TCAAACTTAACATCATTACCGTTTACAAGTTGCGCTATTTTCTTTTGTGTTTTTGTTGTTCTAAATTGATTGCTAAAATTCCATTGTGTTTTGCTATTTTATAAATTAGATCTTCTTGTTCGATATCTAATTGATTTTTTTTATTATCACTTTCTGTTGTAAATAAAAGTTGAACATTTGTTAAATATAGTGACTGCCAAACTGAAGTGCTTAATGCCGGCTCCCATTCTGCAAGCTTCAATTCCTCAACCAGTATTCTAAGTTCTTCAAGATTTACCTTTGCAACATTGTACTGTTTTGCTTCATAACATAAGTTCGCAATATTTAATCTTCTCAGAAATTTTCCTTTGGTACGGTCTTCAGCTTTAAGTTTCTGCTGCATCTGATTAAAACTCTCTTCGAATTTTTTAGGAAGACCTGCAATTGCTTCTTCATATTCTTTTGTGATTACTTCATAAGTTGAATCAACAATTGGCGATAAACTAACAGAGGACGACTCAGGTGCTTTGCTTCCTGAAACTGAACTTTTACCAATTTCATTTAACCAGCTTAGAGTTTCTTTATCTGCAAAAGGAATTTCTCCCCCGATAAAATTTAAAGTCTGAAGTTCAGGCAATCGTCTGATCAGACGCGACAAATGATATTTTATATCTTCAGCCGCGATAGAATAATTGCCGTCTTTTTTCTCAAGTGCAGTAACGAGAAATCTTTGTCCATCAAGCCAGTAACGAAATTCACTATTATCTTTAATAAATTCAAGTTCAATCCTTGGAATAAGAACATCCCACTTACTTTGTGAAACCCAGTCATTTAAGAGTTTACGAATAACATCATTCGGGGGAGCGATGCTGGTTACATTTTCCACTGCTGATGGGAGAACGAGTGAACTCCATTGAAGCTGCCGCGCAATTCCGAAAGTATTAAATGAATCCGGGATTCTTTCAGTGGTTTCATTATTCTGAATCTCTTCATAGAAATAAGTAAGAGTGTGTCGTAACTGAGCTGAGGCTTCATCCTCAGATGCCGGCTGTGATGCTTTTACCGGAGCATTTGTTTCTTCACGCGAAACTGGAGATGATGGTTCCTTAAACTCACGTTTCGGCTGAGGCTGGGGAACTGATTTATTCTCAAGTACCGTTGGCGGATTTAAAGTTTTATCAGCAGATTCTATATGACTCGCAATAATATCCTGAAGTCCCTTAAGTGTCGGAATATTTTGGGGAAGAAGTTTTTCACATTCCGAAGAGATAAGCGTTAAAAGTTCACCGATTTTTTTTAAAGTTTCCGAATTTGATTTATTTATATCTTCTCTTTCAATCAGCTTTGTTACTCTCGAAGTATTCAGAAACTGAATTGCTTTGCTTTTGTGAACAGGACTCAGTGGAAATAAATCATTGCCGAATTTTTTTATTAAATGATATAAAATTTCAAGTCCGTTTTTAAAACCTTTTAACTGTTCAGATCTGTATAACGCAAAACAAAGCCAGGAGGCAACCTTAATATCTTTACTTTTCTCTTTTAGTATTTTATCTGAGAGTTCAATCCAGTTTTTGTAATCGGGCACAGTTTTCGGGAACTCCATACTGAGCTTAAAATATTCTTCATCATTTGCTGCATCAGTTCCAACGGGCGAGTTACCAAGTATGGGCACTAAATAGTCCTTTACAATATCAGGGATTTCTAATTCTGAAATTTCAGACATTTTCTTGATGCTCCGTTATCTGCAAGTTTAATAAACTTAATTAATGTGATCACTAACTGTGTTAAGAAATTCATTTAAGCTAATGCTACTGTTAAATACTGGATTACCCCGGACAATTGATCTGCCGGACTGATGGCTTTTTTTATTTTCTCCATCAATATCTTTAGAACTATTTTGTAAAACTTGATTAGAAAAGAACAGATCAATAAAATCTTTAGGAGTTGGTTTAGTAAATGTTAAAAATAATATGCCTGCATCATCATTCTGGATCCAAAAAACTCCTGGAGTAGTATCTGGATTTTTAAATATCTTTTGTAAGAATTGTATGTAAAAGCTAATTATAAATGAACTACTTAATTGATTTAACTCTGCCCTATAACTAATGGAAATAAAATGATCAAAGATTTTTATATCCTTTTCAAATAAATCGTTTAAAGTAAATGAATTTTCATTTTCTAATTTAAATATCTCGCAGATTTTTGTTTCTGAAATAAACTTCGGGTAGGTTTTTAATACTGAGGCATCTATTAAATTATGCATTATCATATTATCTATTACAGATTTTAACCCTGAAGTATCTTCTGTCATTTTATACAATTCAATAATTTCATTGAAATTATGAAAGAGTTCTTTATATGCACAGGGAACCATGAAATATGATAAATCAGCCTCACTATTTTTTTTAATAATACCGAACGTTAAAAATGGAAAACTTCTGCCGCTCTTATCATTGCTGGGTGAGATGATACCCAAAGTTATGTTATCTGTGCCGGTAAACGGATATATGAAAGTTATTCTTGATGAATTATTATAATAATTCCTCCACTCATTACCAAACTTTAATTTAGCAAGAGCTAAACCTTCTTGCAGCCAGGTATCAATTATAAGAATCTCTTTGCCTGCTGCATTATATTTTATAAAGTCAGGAAACCCGGGCAGCTTACCAAAATATCCTGCTAAAATATTTTTATTACTAACAGAAATATTATTAAACATAACTTAGTTTACTGTGTTTGGAAGTTTAAAAGATTTAAAGAAATTTTGAGAAAATGGATGACGCGAACTTCCTGCATTTAATATGTAGCTCACATTAACGTCATATAAATTTGGTTTAGAAAAATTCCAGTTTAAGATTATTTGTGAAGATGCATTTCCGCGCGATATTGTTGCATCATTTAGCAATCGGAATAATGACCACTCGCCGTTATAAGATTTAATATCTGAAGTACCAAATTCATTCAATGAAATATACAATGCCGAGCCAGGTGTATTTTTATTATTTGGCCAATTGAAAACTGTTTCTGAAGGAGAACCCATTTTGTAAACATCAACCACTCCATCAATTTTCAAGTAATATTGTATGACAGTAACTTTTCTATCAGATATTGTCTTTGAAACAGGCAGTTGCGGTTTAAGTCTAAATGTTAAATTCATTGCGCCGCCCTTAAACATTATATTAGTTATTTCATCAGCCTTCTTTAATGCATTAATAAAATCTTCTGAAAAACTGGCACTTGCACCTTCAAACTGATTAACTTTCATATCTTCTTTTTTGATAAATGAACTTAATTCCGAATTAAAGAACGTCCAGAGAATCCCTGTTTGTGGATTAAAGAAATCATCAAAATCCTGAATTGGTGCATCACTGCCTTTTTCATTGAATGGAAATGACTTTGCTAACATATTATTATAAACATCAGCAACTTTAGTTTTCCATTGACCGTTAAGATATGAAGCAGCATCTGAAAGAGTAGCTTTCAATGTAATTGTAAGTGGTTCTGTCAATAAATTTTGAAGTTCGGGAACGTTATAAATTGCACCTTGTATTGTTCTGATCGAAGTTTGAAAATCAACTGTTTGCTGGTTCATAACTTTTACAGCATAATCTTTTATTAAATCAGGTCCGCCTTTAATACCTTCAACTATTCCATGGATTGAACCGTATTGCATCACAACAATATTTAAATCCGGAGGCGCTGACCCGTCAGCGGGACCAATAATAAATTTTCTGAATCGATTTATATCTCCATTGCTAAGTGAACCATAAGCTGACTGATTTGGATTAGTAGTATCGCTCGTTGTCTTAATGTTTACTAAAGGCTGAGTTTGATCAGCAAAAACCTTTAGCACCAATATTAATGGCGAGTTAACCGGGTCACTAAGTAGTTTTAAGCTATTAGCTGTAAGCGGAATCGATTCAAAGCCAGAATATTTTATGCTTTGTAAAAACTGTATCCAGGTTTGCATATAATCTTTAATGTACAGATCAGTAAGCTGATTTCTCATCTTCTCACTATCATAATCTGTATTATAAGATTGCTGATTTTGAATTTTTCCAGTTACCCAATCTTCTTTACCAGGATTTTTACTTTCTTCAAGTATTGTTTGTTCAAAATAATTTCTCCATCCGTCGGCTGTAAAAATAAATGGTATCCTGATATCTGTCTGCATTATCTGTCCGGATTTACCATTGATTAGTTGTTCAAAAGTTAATTCGGCAGGATATTGAGTAATGCCGCTTTCTTTTAAGCGTGCATAAATACTTTCTGCACTAGGTTTATTTTGAAATTTATATCTTACCAAACTTAATAATGAATTATCGTTACGCACTGAATATATATTTGGATTATGAAGTTGTTCAACAAAGAAAGTAACGTAATTCCTAAAAAGACCCCTTAAAGAATCTTTATCAGTTGATGAAGCAATTGAATTGGAATTAATGAATTTTGAATTTAGGATTCCCGCAAAAGTACTGATCATGGATTTTTGTGTTGTAGTATCCAGTTTAGATCGTTCATTGCCTATTAATAAGTAAGCTTTAAGGTAATTATAAATCTGTTCTCCAGAATACTCCTGACCTTTAGTATAATTTGTGAGAGTATTAACAATATCGTTGTAAACATATTGAGTGAAAAATGGATTGGTCTTCTTTAAGTAGAGTTGTGTAAGTGTTTCAAGCGTTCCTTCACTTCTGTCCAACCCAAAGCTTGCAAATGATTCGTTAAAATCGCCTTGCTGAATTTTTACAATTATTTGTCTTAATGAATCAGCTTGTGTAAGATTTTTTAGTAAATCACCGTTCCAATTAATTTCGTTGAATGATTTAGCGCTGCTGGTAATATTATCAAGCGCTTCAGAACTTCCACTTCTGCCAAAAATAAAAAACAACGCAAAAATAACAAGCATTAATGCCGAGGCTGCAATTGTGCTATATCTTATAATACTGTTTTGTTTAACTATTGCCGAGGTTTGCCCAACAGCATAATTCTGATCAGCAATAACAACATCATTTAGCAAATCCTTAATAAAATAATTTTTTGTTTCAATTAATTCATCAATCTCTTCACCGGGTGCTGGGGGTAAGTTAAATTGTTTGGCAATTTCTCTAATTGTTAAATCAAGCGGTGCGCCTTCCTGAGTTCCACTTGTAAAATAAAATCCTCTGAATACCGGATTATCCTGGTAAGGATTTGGTTGAAAAGTTTCACCTATAAGATATGTTAGCTTTTCCCGCAAAGAGGTAAATTGATAGGGGAATAAAAATACTTTTCTTCTCTGTTCCCTTTTAAGCGGATTGCTTAATCTAATAGTTCGTGCTTTGTATATTACTTCGGCTAGTTTATTAAACTCATTTTCAAAAACACTTTTAGGATTTCCATCAATATGCTGTTGTGAAGTTAATGTTGCACCCCATATTTGTGAGCGTTCTGTTTCACTGAAATCGCCAAAATATTCCACAAATCCCTGGATCAGATCACACTTAGTAAAAACAAAATAAACAGGAAAAACTACCCCAAGATTACTTAGTAATTCATCTATTCTATTACGAATATTTTTTGCGTGTTCGTATAAATGTGCATTGTCGCTTTTTATTATTTCATCAATGTTTAAAGCTATGATAACACCATTGATCGGTTTTTTCTTTCGATTCTTTTTTAATGTTTCAAGAAATGCAACCCATTCCGGTCTATCATCTGCATCTGAAACATACCTGCCGGCTGTATCTAAAAAAATTGCACGTGTTGAAAAAAACCAATCACAATTTCTAGTTCCTCCAACTCCTTTTACAGAATCTTTTCCATACGGGAATTCAAGTCCTGAGTTTTGTATTGCAGTGGTTTTACCCGCAGCGGAAGGACCTAAAATCATATACCATGGTAAACTATAAAGTGCAGATTTGCCGGACTTCCCTCGTCCGAGTTTTGAACTTTTAAGGGCGGTAATAGCTGCTTCAAGTTGTTTTTTAAATTGATCAATTTCTGCTCTTG
>JBDTRQ010000396.1:0-2711 GCA_039931535.1 Ignavibacteriota bacterium | reverse complement strand
GGAAGATATATTTGGGCAAGATCAAATTCACAGCTTGATGAATTAGGCGGAAGATATATTTGGGCAAGATCAAATTCACAGCTTGATGAATTAGGCGGAAGATATATTTGGGCGAGATAATTTTTCAAGTTAAATAATTTTTTTTGTAAGCCTTCATATATTTGAAGGCTTTTTTTTAAATTGTACTTCAAAGAAAATATTATTTCTCAATCTCTTACTAAATATTCTTATGAAAATTAGTTTTGTTCTTACTGCACTTTTCATTCTTCATTCTTTTACTTTCGCGCAGGATGCAACAAAAATTGCATTAATTCATGAAAATAATTACGAATTAATTGATGCGGAAAACCAGGCAGGTGTTTTATATGTTTCGCTTTTAGATTTTGTTAATGCACTTCCACTTACTAATTCTAAAGAAAACAAAACAGGGGAAATTACTTTATCATTTCAAAAAAATAAGCTGCGAATAAACAGCGGCAACGCTTTTGTTTCGATATTTACTCTAAGTGACAGCTTAGTTAAGACTATTCAATTATCAAGTCCGCCGTATAATAAAAATCTTAAAACATTTATTTCCGCAACAGCAATCACAGATTTGATAAACGAATACTGGCAAAAAGAATTAATACCATTATCTGCAAATAGAATAAAGATTGTTGAAAAAGCTAAACAGTTAAACGAAACTGAAGTTCAAAAGAATATTCGTCTTTCCAGTATTGCAATAGAATATCAAGATGAAAGTGTTTTGATTAGATTAAAAACTACTGAGAAAGTAGATAATTTTTACAATTTTTATAGAGCACAAAACCTGCACTTGATATTATGGAACTCTGCTGTAACAAACGATTCTGTTTTAAATTTTAGTTCAAATGATATAGTAGAAAGATTAGAAATTAATAATGGTTTGGAATTTCTGGAATTCAAATTTCTATTAAACGAAAAAGAAACAATCAGTGAAGTTTACAAAGGCAAAGAAGATAACGAATTAGTTATTAGAATCGGCAAAAGAGATTTTGGTGATTGGTACACAAAAGAAAGTGAGCACTTCAAAATAATTTACCGTGATGCACATTCCCATCTTATAAATCATATACTCGCTTCTGCAGAAAATTCTTTAGCAGAACTAAAAAAACTTTTTAATTATCAGCCGCAAGAAAAAATTATTATTAATACTTATGATGCAAGTGATTATGGTTTTGGCGCAACCACTACTATTCCGGAAAATTATATCAGACTTGAAATTGAACCCTTAGAACCGGGATACGAAATGGTTCCATATTCAGAAAGATTTCAATGGCTGCTTAGTCATGAACTTGTTCACATTATTGTGAATGATATGGCTTCTAATTTTGAAGCTGCCTTAAGAAGTGTAATAGGAAAAGTAGCTCCGGATAAAAACCAACCGCAAACAATTTTATATAGCCTGCTAACCAATCATAACAGATATACTCCGCGATGGTATCAGGAAGCGATTGCTGTGTTTATTGAAACCTGGTTCAGCGGAGGTTACGGCAGAGTACTTGGAAATTTTGATGAAATGTATTTTAGATCCTTGGTAAATGACAATAAAGACTTTCCGGGAATTTCTGAAATAGAAAATGTTACTTCACACAAAAGCATTCTTTTAGAAAATATACTTTATTTGTACGGTACAAGATTTATTTCACACCTCGCACTAAAATACGGCACAGAAAAATTACTTAATTGGTTTTCACTTAAACCAGATGAATTCTATCCCAGGTTAGAATCAAAGTTTGAAGATATTTATGGAGTTGATATTTACGATGAATGGAAAAATTTTATTTCGGATGAAAAGGAATTTCAAAACTCAAATATATCTTTGATAAAAAAATATCCACTTACCAAGACAAATAAACTTTCTACTGAAGCATTTGGGTGGGTTACACACACAACGTATGATGTTAAAAGCAATTCTTTAATATTTGGTTTCCATCGTAAGGGGCAATTAGCTGAAATCCAAAAATTTAATTTAGATACGAAAGAATCAGAATATATTACTTCGCTTCCCACTCCAAGCCTTGTGCAAGTTGCTTCTGTAGCTTATGATGAATCTTACAAAAACCTTTTTTATACAACCAACAACAATCAGCTCTATAGAGATATTTGGGAGTATGATTTAAATAGCAACAGAGAAAAATTACTATTTAAAGATGCAAGAATTGGTCAGTTAACTATTTCTCAAACAACGCACGAACTTTGGGGCATACAGCAGTTAAGCGGTAAAGCAATATTAATAAGATCAAAATATCCATACACTGAGTATCAATCACTTTCTGTTTTTAATGTTGGAGATGAATTCTCTGATTTAGCAATTAATATAAAAGGTAATTTGCTTGCAGCCGTTTTACACCGATCAAGCGGGCAGCAGTCTATAATTGTTTCGGATATTACTGGTTTGGAAAAAGGAAATCCATTTCAATTTAAAACTATTACATCAAGCGGTTCACCGGAAAATCCAGCATGGTCATTAGACGGAAAATTTTTATACTGGAATGCTTACACAAATGGTGTCTCTAATATTTACAAATACGATTTACAATCTGATCAAATCATTCCAATAACAAATACGGTAAAAGGATTATTTAAACCGATAGAAGTTTCAACTGATTCGATGATTGCGATGGAGTTTAGTCTTGATGGCTTTACTCCTGTTAAGTTTGCAATATCAAAAACGGTAAAATTATCTGCAA
>JBDTRQ010000395.1:0-13514 GCA_039931535.1 Ignavibacteriota bacterium | reverse complement strand
ATTTTCAAGATAAGATTTGCCTGTAATCTTCTCTATAATTCCGCCGAGTACTACGTAGCTTGAATTTGAATATTCATTAGATGAGCCGGGCTCATACAGAAGCGGTTCTTTGCTTATTGCGGATATTAGATCTGCTATCTTAATATATTTTTCCGGATTCTGGTTAAATTCATCGATACGGAAATAGTCCCCAAGACCTGCAGAAAAAGTTAGAAGCAGTTTTACTGTTATTTTTTTATCATTCTCGTTTTTATAAATCGGATATACTTTTTCCAGGTTATCCGATTGTTTAAGTCTTCCTTCCTGAATAAGCTGAGTAATTAATATCTGTGTAAACAGTTTGCCGATTGAGCCAATATTAAATTTTGTGTCGGTTACATTTGGTGATTGCGTATCATAATCCGAATTACCGAATGCTTTTAAATATTGTACATTTTCTTTATCTGCGATTAAAACAACGCCGGAAAAAATATCCATTTTGTACGCATCGTTTAAAAGCTTATCCATTTCTTTAAAATTATTTTGCGGAAGGACGTTTGTCTGAAGCATCAGAATAATCATTATTATAAAGGTTTTCATAGGAGTCTCCTTTTGGGGATGAATTGTTTTGTATTTAAGACGAAGCTAACGCAGAATTAGTTCAACTTATCCTTACAAATAAAACAGATTTATTTAAACAGCTTCATTCTTGCGATTCGTCTGAAGGCTTAAGAAAGTAATATTGGTGGTATTGTTAAAATCTTATTGGACTTTTTAAGATTGTGCTTCATGCAAAGGATGCGCACATTTTCTGCTGTTACTGATGTTCCACCTCTTGAGTAAGGTAGTTCGTGATCGTAATGTAAGTTTTCTTTTGAGCCGCAAAGCACACACTGCCCTTTGTCTCTTGCCCATACTTCAACTTTAACACTGGTGGGAATTAACCTTGTGTGCTGTAAAACTATTTCCTTATTAAATGGTTTCATCTCGACAGGTTGAAGATAAAACTTGAAAACATTTCTCACGCCGTCAAAAATTATTTTTGCATCAATCAAACTGAAGAAACCTTTGTAACACCAAATGCCATCTTTTATCTTTTCATAAACTTTTACTTTATGCGGATGCTCGCTCAGCTTCATCTTGTAAGCCTGTGCCGCAGTAAAAAATTTTCCGTTTTCTGTTAATGTTCCTTTTGGTGTGGTAAATGGTTGGTCTGCTTCTTTTGGTTCTTTGGCCATATTGATTGGCGCATCGTGCCCTTCGTAAATAAGAGTGTTTGTTTTTACATCCCACTCATCTGCATAAGGAGCATTCTTTCTAACCGACATAAGAAAAACCGAATACTCCGGCTTTATCTGAAAATTCATTCCCTTCTGTATGTTAGCATTTTCCGCAGCTACTAACTCAGCGTAACTTATTATGTCATCAACTTTAAATACTGGTTTTGGGAAGAAGGGTTTCATAAAGATTCGAGTATACTAACAAGTTCTGAATTTATTTTTATTAACATTTTTGATTGTATCATTCTGTACTCTGTAACTTTAAGCGAATTTAATGTTTTCTTCGAGGTATATTTATAGTAAATATTTGAAATAATTTTCTTCTTTTTTTGAACGTCTGAATTCTTTCCATGTTCAATATCATGATATATGTCTGTTCTCAAATGTTTAATATCAAAAAATATTGAGTTGTCTTTTTTGAACGAATCCGGTATTCGTTTTAAACTACCACTACCCTCATAAAATATTTTATATGTAGAATCAATAAAGTTTTTATAATCTTCCTTTGAATTAATTGTATTGCCAATTCGCGGTAGACTTATAAACAGTTCGTTTGTTATTTTAAATAAATCTTCGCCTTTATTGGTAGAGTAAGCCCTGTTTATACTAGCAAACTGTTCTAAACAACCGTCAGCTAATATTTTAGTATCTCTGGCAATTTTTAGCTGATTATATTCACTATCAATTTCACTAGTATCTAAA
The DNA here is from genome assembly GCA_039931535.1 of Ignavibacteriota bacterium. Lineage (GTDB taxonomy): Bacteria > Bacteroidota > Ignavibacteria > Ignavibacteriales > Ignavibacteriaceae > IGN3. The sequence goes on along the minus strand of JBDTRQ010000395.1, from coordinate 11,553 downwards.
TATTTCCTAAATGTTTCATCGTAGAGAATAAGATTCCTAGATACAATATTGTTTCTGATTTGTATGGATTCTCGGCTATCTGCATCTTGGTTAACCTTCGATTGAAAAATTATTAGCTCTGCATCTGTTGCGCTAGCCCCTTTGTCAATTTCAGTCTGTAATCTTGCATAAAAATGATCGTAAAAATTTTTTAATAATATTCTAGAATTCTGACTTGGTTTAAATCCTTTATCCATCAAAGATTTTAACAGCACAAAAAAACTTACAATAAGAGCCCTATTTCGAAAAACCTTATTTTTTTCAATAAAGATTTTGTCGGCCTCATTAATTAAACTTCTTATCAATTTCCCTTCCTTTGAGGCATCATTAAAATTCTTGTTAAACTTAAAAAATTCACTTAAATCCTTAAATTTTACATTTCTAATTCCATCTAGCGACAATTGTGTTAGTTGCGCAACAACCGCAAAATGTGCTAATCTATTATTTTTGAGAACAACTTTATTTTTAAAAAAGTTATGACCAGCTAATTTTTTTACAAAGGACGTCATACTTCCCGAAATTGCATTTAATCGTTCAGCTGTATTGGTTGGTGTACCAAGTTGAAGTCTTAAAAATAGATCTCTAATTTCTTCTTCTGTTGCCTCACTAATTAAAACCAAATCGATTTCATAGTCATCAAATCTATCTTTAATACGATCTTCTAATTGTTGATATGTTAGCCCACCTATATTTTCGGTCTCATTTGGTAAGGCTAAATCATCGTCATAAAATTTCAAAATTGCAGTTAATCTTTGTTGACCATCTATGACTTCAAAGTTCTCCTCGTCAACAACATTTAGATATACTTTCGGGATATCCCATCTCTTGTATATTGTATCCAATAACTTCCTGGATTTTTCTGGACTCCATACTTTGCCACGCTGAAAGTCTGGTTGCAGATCATATCTGTTTCTACGTGTATAAAGTTTATCTAGTGGTTTTTTTTCTTTTGTGATTTTCATGATTTACAATTGTGATAAAGAATAAATAATTTATTATCGAAATACATTCGCATTATGCCACCTAATAAAATCAAGACTTGGTCTATCTGTAACTAATTTAGGTAAAGCATATAGTTCTTTCCCGTGAAAAGCATAGTAATGCTTACCATTATTAAACTCTTCTTTAATCTTTCTGCTTACTTCAATTTTATATTCCGGAGTAACTGTTAAATAACCCCTATCAAAAAGTATGTGCAAATCAGAACGCAACAACAAACCATTGCTAGCACTGTTTGGTCCTTGTTCGTTAAAAGGTTTTATGTGTGCAGCTTGTAAAACAGGCAAAGCTTTTTCACCACTAATTGCACAGTTTCGGTTGTAAGCACCGGTAACTAAAATTCTAAATGCGCCTTGTCCTAATCTGCTTTTAATTAAATACTCGTTTCCGTAAGCAGCCAAAGGCTCTGCAACAAGTCCTTCCCTCTTAACATCATTTAATCTTAACTCAACTTCATTCCAAAGTCTTTCGCCATCATATTCATTCGTATCATAAGTTTTACCAGTAACAATATTCTTAGCAAAAGAACTAGGGACATTAGTCCATTTATCTTCAGAAAAGAAAAATGGTTGGTTTAATATTATACAACCAATTATGGGGTCAGCTTCAGGCTTTGCTCTAAGACTATTTATTTTATTTCGAAGATCAGTAAGGTTTGAAGAACCATTTTTATTTTCAAAAGCATCCCACGCTAAAGAAAGTGGCAATTGTTCAGAGCGAATAAAAAATCCGCCGCCAACAATTTTATTAATGGGACTATGGAGTTTAAATAAGAAAGGAGAGCCTAATTCAATAGCACCAAAACCCTGTCCACTGGGTTTCCAGAAGTTTACCTCATCAGGATTTATACTAGCGAGATACTCAAACCATTTTTTATCCGTAACACCAACCCAAAACTTCATTAAGAGCCTTAAGAAAATGATTAATGATATTAAAAACGCGCCAGTACAAACTTAACTACATCAATTCATTTCCCCAATCCACCACGCGGATTATTTTGTAAAAGCAGAGAACTATACTTTTTTGCATTAAACAGTTTCCTTTTTCCTACAGTTGTTTTAATTCAAATTATTTCTATTTTATGCCCACATACGGATTCAAATAAATTATCCGTTACTAAAAACCAATAATAAATCTTTGGAGGCTTATTATGCACAAGTATTTTTTTTCTCTTCTGTTGCTGCTGATCATACCGTTTTTCGTTTATGGTCAGAATAAAATGGATCAGAGTTCAAAAATGGAGACCAATTATAGGGGCATTATAAATGCTTTGGACAAAGGCGATGTGAGTAAACTTGATAATTACTGCACATCAGATGCAGTTGATCATGATCTCGATCCTTCGATGACCAAAAAAACTGGTCTTGCAGGTATTAAAGATATGTTCAATTATTATCACAAACTTTTCCCTGATATGAAAACCACCGTACATTCAATAGCAATTTCAGGCGACTTACTATATGCCCATATTACCCAAACTGGCACAGCTTCCGAACCTTATATGGGTATGCCTGTTGGTCACAAAATGACAATGGATGGAATGGATCTTATTCGTTTCAAAGGCGATAAAGCTGTTGAGCACTGGGGTTTTACATCTAACACAGATATTATGAAAATGATGCCGCAGGATAAGATGAAGCAAGACGGAATGAATAAGAAGCAGTGATTTTCTCGCGTTCAATTTAAACCTTTCAACCTGGATGTCACGGGCGGACCGTGACATCCTCGAATAAACCTTTTTATTTATTAACAGTATTCATCAAAGGAGCCGGATATCTTGTTTCCGCTGCTGCACCAACAGGTGCTGCTGCCATATAATAAATAAAGGAATGATCGTAATTGCAAAAGCAATAAGTTTATCTGTAAGTTCGAGTATTCGCGTAGAGGTATTGGGTACCTCAAGTGATATCATTAATAGCGTTATAGAAAAAGCAAAGACGGCATCGCTAAAGTTTTCCAGCCTCGTGGGGCTTTCATTTCTTATCTTAAATTGATTTGTCATAGTCTGATAATTTTTTATTCCAAGATAATGCTTTTTCTTAATTGAATGGAAGGAGCAGGAAGAAAAAATGCTTGGTGAATGGTTGAAGATGAGAGACGAAAGACGATAAACGAAAGACGTGAAATGGAAAATGTTTGGTGGATAATGTGTAATGGTTGATGGAAGAGGAAAATTCGTCCCTCGTCTCTGCACGGGACGACAAACTTAGGGTGATGGTTAAAGGAAGGAACAACAAATTGTTACTATGCTGCACACAAGTTGAAGGACGGTTTAAAAATAGAAAAGGCGCCGTAAAGCGCCTTTTAGAAATAAAAAAGAATGTCTATTTAGTTGCGTGCTTTAGCTTCGTTAACAACGATATTTCTTCCATCAATTTCTGAATCATTTAAAGCTTTTATAGCTTTAGTTGCATCTGTAGGGTTTTCCATTTCAACAAATCCAAAGCCTCTGGATCTATTGGTATCCCGGTCCATAATTACCTTTGCAGATAATACGGTGCCATGTTTTTCAAATGTTTCTTTCAGTTTTTGATCGCTAACTGAAAACGGTAAAGAACCTACAAATAATTTAGTACTCACAAAGAACCTCTAATAAATAGTAAATAAAAGTCCGGAATATTACCGGAGGGTTAAAAATAGGCAGAATGGCAGTTATTAACTAATATAATCTTTGTATTGTGCTATTGCGCTCAGGATTAACACTATTTATTTTAAAGTATTGGCTGGCTTGTTAAGAACAAGAGGTGGTAAACAGCAGGCTTGATGAGGATTATAGAAAATCAACAATTGTTGGAGATTCTTATTTTATTAGTTTTTAATATTGCCCTTGTGCGGTTTATTGTTAAAGTAACCGTGTGCTTGATTTATGCTCGATCTCAATTTTGTTTATTATCAATCTAAAAAAGATGTTAAATTTAAGATGCTTAATAGATTTTTCTTGAATTATTATGGAGTGATAGAATGAACGCAAAAAAATACTTTTTGTTTTTATTTGTGCTTTTAGTTTCGTTTTCTGTAAGCGCACAAAAACGTGCTTTTACTATTGAGGATTTGTATAAAATAAAAAATGTAAGTGTGCCCGTTCTTTCAAACTCAGGTGAAAAGATTGCATTTACTGTAACTGAGTACGATCTACCCAAAGGCAAAACAATAATTAACCTTTATGTTATGAACACAAACGGCTCATCATTAGTTAGTGTTTCAAATACATTAGCCGGGGCTCACTCGCCGTTCTGGTCTTCCAAAGACGAATTATATGTTATGTATAAAAGCCAGGTTTATAAATATTCACTCGATACAAAGGACACTGTTAGGGTAACTGATTTTTACGCGGGCATTAAAAACCCTGTTCTTTCAAACGATGGACGATACATTGCTTTTGTTGCAGAGCTTTTTCCTGAATGCGGAACTGATAATGACTGCAATAAAAAATTAGATGAGTCTTCATCCGATGGATCTATGCAGGCTTACATTGCCGATAATCTTTTGTTTAGACATTGGACGGATTATAAAGGTGAAAAAGAATCATATCTTGTTTTATTTGATATAAAAGAAAATAAATATCAAACCATTGTTAAAAGCGATGTTCTATCCAGTACATATATGTTGGGCGGCGGACCAAAGTATGCGTTTTCACCGGACAGCAGGGTTTTAAGTTATGTCTCTACCACTGAAAAAAATATTGCCAATTCTACAAACACAGATATTTTCTTAGTCCCCCTTGGTGGAAGCGGAGCAGTAAATGTAACGCTTGCAAATAATGCGTGGGATGGTGCGCCGGTTTATTCCCCCGATGGAAAATATATTGCATATAAAACTCAAACTATTCCTGGATATGAATCAGATAGATTTAGAGTTGCTGTTTATAATACTCAAACACTTCAATCGGAAACTTTAACGGAAGCTTTTGATTATACAACTAATAATCCTTCGTGGTCATCAGACTCAAAGTCAATTTATTTTTTAGCAGATAATCATGGTTACAGTCCTGTTTACAATGTTGATATCCAAACAAAAAATATTTCCAAGTTAACAGATGATAAAGCGGTGCACGGATATCAAGCAAGAAGCGATGGTAAAACTCTTTTCTTAACTTATACAAGCGTGGATAAGCCGACAGAAATGTATTCTTACAATGTAAGTGCCGGAGTTTATTCGCAAATAACTTTTTACAATAAAAAATTAACTGAAGAAGTAGATATTCGTCCTGCAGAACAAATGTGGGTTGATGGTGCAGACGGAGTTCCTGTTCATGTTTTTATTGTTAAGCCGCATGGGTTTCAAGAATACACAAAGTATCCGCTTGTAATTAATGTACACGGCGGACCGCAGATGCAGTGGACGGATTCTTTCCGCGGTGATTGGCAAGTTTATCCGGGTTCGGGTTATGTTGTTGCGTTTTTTAATCCGCATGGATCAACCGGATACGGAAGCAAATACACAGAAGCTATTTCTAAAGATTGGGGCGGAAAAGTTTATGAAGATGTTATGAAAGTAACCGATGCTTTAGAAAAACTTCCTTATGTAGATAGCGAAAGAATGGGCGCAATGGGCTGGTCTTACGGCGGCTATATGATGAACTGGCTGCAAGCACAAACAAAAAGATTTAAATGCTTAGCTTCGATGATGGGTGTTTATGATCTAAAATCTATGTGGGGTGCAACTGAAGAGTTATGGTTTGCTAATTGGGATTATGGCGGTCAGCCATGGAACTCTGATTTGTACAATAAATTTTCTCCATCTAACTATGTACAAAATTTTTCTACTCCAACTTTAATTATAACCGGTGAAAAAGATTACCGTGTGCCTTACACACAAAGCATACAGTATTTTAATACACTTCAATCATTGGGAATAGACAGCCGATTAATAATTTTTAAGAACGATGGACACTGGCCAAATAATGTAAAATCAATGCCGCTTTATTATAACTCGCATCTTGAGTGGTTCCATAAATATCTTGGCGGCGCACCGGCACCTTATGATTCTAAAGAGTTAGTTAAGAATAATGTTTTTAAATAATTATTCTAAAATTGTTTACACATCTTTTAATCCTTAGAGGTTTTAAAAATCTCGAAGGTTTTGTGTTTAGAGAGGTAATAAATCGAGATATTTTTTCAAATTCTATCATCAAATTTAAAATAAAAAAGGCGTCCATTGGACGCCTCAAGTATGTCAAATCAGAAACTTATATTAGCTGCGTGATTTTGCTTCATTAACAACGATATTTCTTCCTTTTAATTCCGAATCATTCAATGCTTTCATAGCAACTTCTGCTTCGGAGGAGTTCTCCATTTCAACGAAACCGAATCCTCTTGATCTGCCGGTATCGCGGTCTTTAACTACTTTTGCTGAAACAACACTTCCGTGTCCTTCAAATGCTTCTCTTAATGCTTCGTCGTCAACCGACCATGGGAGAGAACCCACAAATAACTTAGTGCTCACTAGAACCTCTAAAAATAAATAGTAAAAAAATTCCGGCCTATTACCGGAGGCTTAAAACTAATGACAATAATGCGGATTACCTAATTAATTATGCCTTCTAAGTCAACTGTTGATTCGGTGTTATAATTTTATCTGCCAAAAAAACTTCTATTGCTACTTTTATAAAATAATTTAGAGTTTTTTATGAATTTAGATATTACCCCTATCAGCATTTACACAGATGCTATTGCGCTGCCTCTAAGTGATCTCGAATCTTTGCCAAACAGAGAAGTTTAGGTTTTAATATTATTTTTTTCTTGTTTTTTTACCGAAAAGGATTTAAGTTCGTTATAAGCATATGCTCATAATTAAAATTAGAGGTAAAAATGGCAAGACCTGAAAAGAAGAGAAAGATACGATGCAGCCCAGCTTCTTATTATTTTAAACCGCGCGGAATCTCGTTAACAGAGCTTGACGAAATTGAACTGGCGCAGGATGAACTTGAAGCAATAAGATTGGCTGACTTAAATGGTTTATTTCAGGAAGATGCTGCGACAAAAATGCTCGTCTCTCGTGCCACTTTTGGAAGAATAATAATCAGAGCGCATCAAAAAATTGCCGATGCAATTATTAACGGCAAAGCGATCCGTATTTCTGACGGCTTACCACAAACAAGAAAGAATAAATCAAAACAAATTTGCAGTAACTGTGGAAGCAAATCCAACGCAGCACTGCGAAGAAATATGTGTTATAAATGTTTATCATCTACAAAGGAGTAATACTATGTCAAACGAAGAAAAAAAGGTAGCGGGAAAAATTGCAGTTGCAACTAACGATAATCAAAATGTAGCCGGACACGTTGGAAGGTGCAAAGCTTTTCTTGTATTTGAAACTGATGGCTCTAAAATTCTAGATAAGGTTATAAGAGTAAATTCATTTACAAATCATGGCAAACAGCAAGATCACAATGAGAAACATCATCATCATGATGGCGAAGGACAAGGTGAGCATAATCATCATAACTTAATTGATGGTTTAAAAGACTGCGACGCATTAATTTTTAATCATAGCGGATGGCGTATGATTGAAGATTTGAAAGCTAATAAAATCAAACCAATACTTACAAATGAAGTGATTGCAGAAGATGCTGTGCTAAAGTATTTGAGCGGTGAATTAATTCTTGCTGAGGAAAACGTTTGCAGTGGTCATCAGCACTAAAAATGTTTTAACAGTTGCCGGTTTAAATAATTATAAACTTAAACCGGCTCTGTAAAGATATTAATATCTGCGTCTGTTGTTTTGTCCGCCGCCGCTGCCGCTTCCACCTGATCGACCGCCGCCACCACCGCCGCCATTAAAGCGTTTTCTGCTGTCAGTTTTTGGGCGTGCTTCGTTTACTACGAGTTTCTTTCCCTTAACTTCTTTAGTGTTTAAACCGTTAATCGCTTTTTGAGCATCTGCAAGTCCTGGCATTTCAACAAAACCAAATCCTTTTGTTTGCTGTGTAAACATATCGCGAATAATTTTAACTTCTTTTACCTGTCCGAACTCTGAAAATAGATTTGTTAGGTCTTCTTCAGTAACATCGTTAGTCAGATTGCCAACGAAGATATTCATAATAACTCCTGAAAATTTTAAAAATAATTAATAATGTGAGAGAGCATATCTAAGATGCGTCTCTAATCCTGTGGATCAAAAATAGAATGAATATTATGGAATGTATTCAAATTTTTAAGCAGGCAGTTGAAAGATAGTTTAATTAATTGTTGCAAACAACTTAGCTGTTTTGCCCATTGTTTGGTGATATCCTGGTTTTAGAAACAAGGTTTTCTTTGCAAATTAGAAAAGAAACCAACGCGAATTATAGGATCTCGTTCTGTCCGCTACAGTAAATTATCAAATTCTGAATTTATCCAAAAATGTTCGTCTTCGTCTTCGCTCAGACTGACGAGCGCAAATTTTAATTAAAATCTTTTATTTGATAATTCTAAAAATTCAACTAATAATTTAAATTTGGGCTTAGCCATTTTTCAATTTCTTCAACACTCATGCCTTTGCGCTTGTGGTAATCCAACACCTGATCTTTATTTATTTTTCCAACACCAAAATATTTTGATTCGGGATGTGAAAAATATAATCCGCTAACACTTGCAGCAGGATACATTGCCATGCTCTCTGTTAGTTTAATTCCTGCATTCTTTTCAGCATCAAGCAAAGAAAAAATAATTGGTTTTTCTGTATGATCGGGCTGTGCAGGATAACCTGGTGCGGGACGAATACCAATATATTTTTCTTTAATAATTTCTTCGTTTGATAATTTTTCACCATCAGCATATCCCCAATATTCTTTTCTAACAAGCTCGTGCAGATGTTCGGCAAAAGCTTCAGCTAATCTATCTGCAAGTGCTTTAGTCATAATGCTATTATAATCATCAAAATCGCTTTCAAACTTTGCAATCAATTTTTCTATTCCTGCGCCTGCAGTTACAGCAAACATTCCGATGTAATCTTTGCCGCCGCTTTCTTTGGGCGCAATAAAATCTGCAAGTGCAATGTTTGGTTCTTTTTGTGATTTTTGAACTTGCTGTCTTAATGTATGTAAAACCCTTTTAACGCCGGTTCTTGTTTCATCGAAATAAATTTCAATATCATCAACTCCAATTGTGTTAGCGGGAAACAATCCCACAATACCATTTGCAGTAAGAGATTTTTTCAAAATAATTTCATCGAGCAACTTATTTGCATCATCAAAAAGTTTTTTTGCTTCTACTCCAACAATTTCATCCTCAAATATAGATGGATATTTTCCTTTTAATTCCCACGCCATAAAGAAAGGAGTCCAATCAATATAATCGCGTAATACTGCAAGATTAAAGTTGTTAAGAATCGTTAATCCCAACTTTTTAGGTTTTGGGATGTTATAATTTTCCCAATCAATTCTTAATTTTTTCTCTCTTGCTTTTTCTAACGATAAATAATTTTTGTCTGATTTTCTTTTTGCATAATCATCCCGCAGTTTTGCGTACTCATCTTTAAATGATTTAATAAACTGATTTCTTTCAACTTTGTTTTCATTTAATAGATTTGACACAACTGGAACACTGCGTGAAGCATCCAAAACATGAATAACTGCTCCGCTATAGTTTGGATCAATCTTTACAGCAGTATGAATTCTTGATGTGGTAGCTCCCCCAATCAACAGCGGAATATTCATTCCGCGTCTTTCCAATTCTTTTGCAACGTTAACCATTTCATCGAGCGATGGAGTTATCAATCCACTTAAACCAATTGCATCAACTTTTTCATCAATTGCAGTTTGCAGAATTTTCTCTGTGTGAACCATTACACCAAGATCAATAATGTTATAATTGTTACAGCCAAGAACAACACCAACTATGTTTTTCCCAATATCGTGAACATCGCCTTTAACCGTAGCCATCAAAATCCGACCAGCCCCACCTAAATCCTCCCCTAAGGGGAGGACTTTTTGCGCAGATTGTGATTTTTGATTTTTAACATTTTCTAAAATTTGATCTAAAACTTTTTTTGTGTCAATTGTAACTTCATCATTTTTAAACCTAATTACTTTAAATCCTTTTGATTCCAACCATTTGGTTCTGATTTCATCCGATTCTTTATTCTCCGGAATTTGATGAATTAAACCATCGATTTCAATTACAAGCATTCGATCCAAACAAACAAAATCGGCTATGTATTGCCCAATAATATGTTGTCTTCTGAATTTAAAATCTTCAAGTTGTTTTCCTTTTAATAATTCCCATAAAACTAATTCTGCTTTAGTAGGATAATCGAGATTCTTTTTTGCAAATTCTTTTAATAAATTATACAAAGCAGGATCTGCGGTAGCCCATTTAAATTGATGCGGTTGCTCCCCTTCCTTTAGGGATGGGGTTGGGGGATGGGCTTGGCCTTTTTTTATGTAAGGTTCTAATATGTTAACAGCTTTCTTCATCACTCTTGCACTTTTTACAACCTGCGGCAAAAACATTTTACCCGCCCCAAACAAATCACCAACCACGCTCATGCCAGCCATTAAAGGACCTTCAATAATCTCAATCGGCTGCTCGTATTGTTTTCTTATCTCTTCAACATCCTGATCTATAAAATCTACAATTCCTTTTACAAGCGCATGCTTTAATCGTTCTTCAACGGAGGCATTGCGCCAGTCTTCCGTTTTCTCTTCCGACTTATCTTTTTTCTTAATTGTTTCTGCAAACTCAATTAGTTTTTCTGTTGCATCCTGTTTACGATTAAGAATTACATCTTCAACTTTTTCTAAAAGATCTTTTGGAATTTCAGCATAGACTTCTAATTGTCCTGCGTTTACAATTCCCATATCCATTCCAGCTTTTATAGCATGAAACAGAAACGAAGCATGCATTGCTTCGCGCACGGTATCGTTGCCGCGAAAAGAAAATGAAAGATTACTAACGCCGCCACTGATTTTTGCAAGCGGCAGATTTTGTTTTATCCACCTTGTTGCTTCAAGATATTCAACAGCGTAATTATTGTGTTCTTCAATTCCGGTTGCAATAGCAAGTATGTTTGGATCAAAAATTATATCCTGCGGTGGAAAACCAATTTGTTCTGTTAATATTTTATACGCACGGGAACATATTTCTTTCCGTCGTTCTAAAGTATCGGCTTGCCCATTTTCATCAAAAGCCATTACAACAACAGCAGCACCATAGCTTAAAACTTTTCTTGCATGATCTTTAAATTCTTCTTCGCCTTCTTTGAGCGAGATTGAGTTTACAATTCCTTTTCCCTGTAAACATTTTAAACCAGCTTCAATCACAGCCCATTTTGATGAATCAATCATTACAGGAAGCTTTGCAATATCAGGCTCAGCTTCAAGCAAATTAATAAACTTTGTCATCGCTGCTTCAGAATCCAGCATTCCTTCATCCATGTTTACATCAAGAACTTGTGCGCCGCCTTCAACCTGATCGCGTGCAACAGATAACGCCTCATCATAATTATTTTCTTTAATAAGACGTGCAAATTTTTTTGATCCCGTAACATTTGTACGTTCACCGATATTCATAAAATTAGAATCAGGACGCAAAA
>JBDTRQ010000394.1:0-1892 GCA_039931535.1 Ignavibacteriota bacterium | reverse complement strand
CATTACGGCAATTTTTAATCCTTTTAAATGCTCGGTTCGTTTACGAATCATTTCTGTGGTTTCCTGCAAATCAAACAAAGTTCTTCCACAGGACGGACAAGCGATGTACTCTGTTTTTGATATTCTTTGCCGCGCAGCTTGTAAAATGTTGAATAAAAGTCTGTTAATTATTTTTTCTTTTGTCTCAGATTTTTTGATAAAGCTTTTAACATAGCTTCCGGAATATTCGGTTTCAGATTTAAGTTCATTTACAGATAACCAAACTCCATCGCCAAAACCATCAATTAATAAAGCTCCTAAATCTGTTGCAGAGTAAAGCTGTAAGTTTTCAAATGTTAAATCGGAATAATTTCTTTTTAAAATTACAGGATTTTGAATTTCTTTATTTATCAATTCAAAAAACACACGGCGTTGTTCAGTCATTCCAGCAAGATTATTTGTTTCTAAAACCAGAACTATGGTTTTATCTTTTTTTATCGCATCTAAAAACGATTCGGTTAATTCATCAATGTTTACTTTAACAAAATTTAGTTCGTTAGATTTTTTAACAACCGCAGAAAATTCTTTTGCCGTTAAGAATGGATAACTATTGTATTTGTTTTCCAAATCTTTCCAGATTTTAAAATCATAAATTGCGTTTAATCCATTTGGGCAATCAAATGGAAGAATATTTTTTCCAAGATAAATTAAGTCAGCGGCAATATCGGAAAGATTCCATTTATCGCTTGGCACATCGTAAGTGTAGCCAATATCAATCAATTCTTTTTGTGATCTTATTTGTCGATTACTGTAATTCGCAACAACACGCGGAACGTTACTTCCACCGATTGATAAAACTTCTAAAGTTTTTCTTCTGTTGTAAGCGAACGGATCTATTGGAGATTCAGTAATTTCTTTTATCTTTTTGTGATTTGCTCTTTCTTTGTAACGATTAGCTAAAGCGATTGCTACAGGTGCTTCAAATTCAGGATCTTCTGTAAGTGAAACACGAATTGTATCGCCAATCCCATCTTCTAATAAAGCTCCGATTCCAAGTGCAGATTTTATTCTTCCATCTTCACCGCCGCCGGCTTCTGTTACTCCAAGATGAAGCGGATAATTCATTCCCTCAGCTTCCATTTTATTAATTAATAATCTGTAAGCCTGCACCATAACTTGCGTATTGCTTGCCTTCATAGATAAAACTATGCTGTGATAATTTTCATCTTCACAAATTCTTAAAAACTCTAATGCGGATTCAACCATTCCAAGTGGTGTATCGCCATAACGGCTCATTATTCTATCGGAAAGCGATCCGTGATTTGTTCCGATACGCATTGCAGTACCGTACTCTTTACAAATTTTTACAAGCGGAGTAAATTTTTCTCTGATCCTTTCAATCTCTTCTTGATATTCCGCGTCAGTATACTCAATTAAATCAAATTTTTTCTTATCAACATAATTTCCAGGATTAACGCGAACCTTTTCAACAATTCGTGCAGCCATCTCAGCAGCGTTTGGTGTAAAATGAATATCAGCAATTAGCGGAACATTGTATCCGCGTGCTTTCAATTCTTTTTTAATTACCTCAAGATTTTTTGCTTCATTAATACTTGGCGCAGTAATTCTAACATACTCACATCCGGCATCAACCATTTGTATTGTTTGTTCAACGGTGGCGATTGTGTTCATTGTATCAGTTGTTGTCATTGATTGGATACGGATTGGATTGTTTCCGCCAAGCGGAATATCACCAATAAAAACTTCGCGAGTTTTGTAACGTGAGTATTGCGTTAAACTGTTGCAGTATTTTTTTATTTGATTTATTGTGTTTTCCATTTATTCTTTTCGTGTAATTTTGTGCTTTGGTGTCTTAGTGGCAATTGTGCACGCAGTGTGTGCATAATTTGCTC
>JBDTRQ010000393.1:0-7489 GCA_039931535.1 Ignavibacteriota bacterium | reverse complement strand
TCTCCTTTTTCTTTTCTTGATTGACTAAGCCTCTTTATCTATATTTTCGTAAGTAATTTGTTCAATAGTAGTTATTAAAGAAAATAATTATTTCATTCTAGATGAATAAAAACCAAACCCCGCAATCAAATGATATAATATTTTACTCATCCCCAAAAGGTGATGTAAGAGTAGAAGTATTTTTTCAGGAAGAAACATTTTGGTTAAGCCAAAAGAAAATAGGAGAACTTTTTGGCGTTGAAAGCCACACTATTAATTATCATCTAAAAGAGCTTTATCAAAGCGAGGAATTAGGGCAAGATGCAACTACTCGAAAAATTCGAGTAGTTCAAAAAGAGGGAAATCGGGATGTATCACGTGAAGTTGATTTCTACAATCTAGATGTAATAATTGCAGTTGGATACCGTGTAAACAGTTACCAAGCTACACAATTCAGAATATGGGCAACCAATACTTTAAGAGAGTTTATTATTAAAGGATTTGTATTAGATGACGAACGATTAAAACAAGGCAAACGATTTGGTATAGATTATTTTGATGAACTACTCGAACGTATTCGTGAAATTCGTGCAAGCGAAAGAAGATTCTATTTAAATATTTCAGATATTTATGAGCAGTGCGGTATTGATTATAAAGCTGATATCGAATTAACTAAAACATTTTTTAAAACTATCCAAAATAAATTAAATTGGGCAATAACCGGTAAAACTGCTGCGCAGATTATATCAGAACGCGCAAACTCATCAAAACCTAATATGGGATTGCAAACCTGGAAAAATTCTCCAAAAGGTAAAATTTTAAAGTCTGATGTTTTAGTTGCCAAAAATTAATTGATTGAAAAAGAAATAAAAGAGCTCGAACGCATTGTAACTATGTACTTGGATTATGCTGAAAATCAAGCGGCTAAACAAATTCCAATGAAGATGGAAGATTGGATATCTAAACTTGACGCATTTTTGAATTTTAATGAATATCAAATATTGCAAGATGCTGGGCAAGTAAAACACGAAGTTGCAAAAAAAAATAGCTGAACAGGTATATGAAAAATTTAGAGAAACTCAGGATCAAAACTTTGAGAGCGATTTTGAAATCGCTGCGAAGAAAATTTCCAATAAGAAAAAGTAAGGTAAGTTGTTTTAGTCATTTCGATGACGTAGCCAGAGAAATCTGTGTTTAATACTAATAAGATTTCTCACCGACTAAAGTCGGGTTCGAAATGACTTTTCTATTTACATTTCTCCTTCTTCCTTTCTTGATTGACTAAACCACTTTATCTATATTTGAACCTCATTTAATTCATTATTAATAGACGGAATTGTGGATAATTGTAAAGTAACGACGCTTTCAAACGGTGTAAAGATTGTATCTGAATTTATTCCTTATTTAAAATCATTTTCGCTCGGATTTTGGTTTAACGTTGGTGCGCGTGATGAAAATTTACGCAATAATGGAATTTCACATTTCATCGAACACATGCTTTTTAAGGGAACTAAAACTCGCACTGCAAAACAAATTTCGGATGATATTGAATCTTACGGCGGCTATTTAAACGCTTTCACTTCAAAAGAACAAACTTGTTATTACGGCAGGGGATTATCTGAAAATTTTAAAAAGACTTTCGTTGTACTTTCTGATATGATTCAAAATCCATTGTTCAAAGATTCTCATATCAAAAAAGAAGCAGGCGTTGTAATTGATGAATTAAAAGATATCGAGGATAATCCCGAAGAATTAATTTTTGATAAATTTGAAGAATCCATTTTTAACGGACACACATTAAGTTATCCGATTATCGGAACAGAAAAAAATATTCTTTCTTACAACTCAAACTTTTTACATCAATTTCACAAAGCAAATTATCGTTTGGATAATTTATTAATTTCAGTTTCCGGTGCAATCGAACATGATGAAGCAGTTAAACTTACAGAAAAATATTTTGATGGAAAGAAAAGTTCATCAAACCAAAAAAGAAAAAGCTTTGTTAAACCAAGAATTGATAATGTAATTATCGAAAAAGAAATTCAGCAAGTTCATTCCATTATTGGCAGAACAACATATGGGTTTAAAAATTCCAAGAGACACAAATTAAAAGTGCTTTCTACCTTGCTTGGTGATGGAAGTTCATCGCGTTTGTTTCAAGCAGTTAGAGAAAAACTTGGAATGACTTATCAGATAAATACTTTTTTAAATTCTTATCTCGATGTTTCATCATTTGGAGTTTATTATTCCACAAACGAAAAACAATCAGAAAAAGTAAACGAAATAGTTTTGCGTGAGTTTAACAAACTTAGAACTACTGAAATAAAACCAAAAGAACTAAGTCGTGTTAAAGAATACATAAAAGGCAACACATTGATGAGCCTTGAAAATACAACAAACAGAATGATTCGATTGGCAAATTCAATTTTACATTACGGAAATGTTTTGCCGATTGAAGATTTGCTTGTTAAAATAGATTCCGTTACTGCTGAAGATTTATTAAAACTTTCAAAAGAAGTTTTGAATGAAAACACTTTAAGTAGAATAATAATTTGTTCAAAAGATAATTCAATTAATAAAGCAGCTTAAAAATTTCAGAGTAGATTATGCCCAAAATTAATATTGATGGAAAAGAATTAGAGTTTAATCAAGGTCAAACAATTATTAAAACAGCAAAAGAGCATGGAATTGAAATCCCGAATTTTTGCTGGCATCCTAAATTATCAATATCCGGCAATTGCAGAATGTGTTTGGTGGAAGTTGAAAAAATGCCAAAGCTTGTTATAGCTTGTTCAACTATCGCCTCAGAAGGTATGGTTGTTCACACAGAATCTGATAAAGCAATTTCTGCACGCAATGCTGTGATGGAATTTTTTCTAATCAACCATCCGCTTGATTGCCCGATCTGTGATGAAGCAGGCGAATGTAAATTACAGGATTATGCATATCAACATAGCACAGGCGAAAGCAGATTTGTTGAGGAAAAAGTTCATAAAGATAAACGTGTTGAGCTTGGACCTAACATAATGTTTGATGGCGAGCGTTGTATTGCTTGTTCACGCTGCATTCGTTTTTGTGATGAGATTGCAAAAGATCCTGAGCTAACATTTATTAAGCGCGGTGATAGAGTTACAATTACAACTTATCCCGGCGAGCAGCTTGATAATCCATACGCAATGAACGTTGTAGATATTTGTCCCGTTGGTGCGCTTACAAATCGCGATTTTAGATTTAAAGCGCGTGTATGGGATATGTCTCACACAAATACAATTTGCAGCGGCTGTGCACGCGGATGCAACATAGAAGTTTGGGTACGGAATAATGAAGTGCTAAGATTAGTCCCCAAATACAACGAAGATGTAAACAGCTATTGGATGTGTGATCACGGAAGATTAAATACATTTAAGTTTATAAATGCAAATGATAGAGTTGACGGACCACATATAAGAGTTGAAGGAAAATTAATAAAAGTTGGCTGGGATGAAGCTTATGCAAAAGCAGCATCACGATTAAAATCTTTTGGTAAAGATGAAGTTGCAGTGCTTGGTTCAGCGTATACAACAGTTGAAGATAATTTTGTTGCAGCTAAGTTTGCTAAATCTATAATAGGAACAGGCAATTTGGATTTTGTTCGTCATATCAATCCATCTTTTGGTGATGATATTTTAAAAAAGGAAGATGTAACTCCAAATACAAAAGGCGCCGAGTTAGCTGGCGTCTCTCCATCTAAAAATGGTTTGGATTTTAATGGAATTGTAAAGGGAATCCGCGAAGGAAAAATAAAAGCGCTTTATATTTTAGAAGATGATATTTTAAATGACAATCCGGAGCTTGAAAATCTTTTATCAAAGTTGGATTTATTAATTATTAATGCAACAAATTTTAACAAAACATCTGCACTTGCTGATATTGTTTTCCCTGCAGCAACTTACGCAGAAAAAAATGGAACATTTGTAAACTTTGCTGGAAGAGTTCAGCGTATTCGTCCTGCAGTTGCAACGCTGGATGTTGACCGCGCATTGGAAGGAATGTCATTAAGCCGTTTAGATAAGTTCGGAACAAAGTATGACCGTTGGGCACAAGGCAAACATTTCGATGCAAGATCAAGCTGGAAAATTTTAACCGGATTAGCTTCGGCAATGGGACAAAAAATGAAATACGGTATGGCGGAAGAAGTTTTTCTTGATGCGGCAAAATCTGTTGAAGCATTTAAAGGATTAGATTACGATGTACTCGGCGAACTTGGTGTGCAATTAAAATCAGTAAATTCAAAATCTACTGTAAAAATTTAGGTTATAAGGAATAAAATTTTAATGGATGCGATCTTAAATTTTTTGTGGTCAATAATTAGCTTTTATAATTTTTTATTAATAAGAATTGTAATTGTTTTAGTAATGATGCTAATGACAGCAGCGTATCTTGTTTACTTTGAAAGGAAAATTAGTGCGTGGGCGCAAAACCGATTAGGACCAAACAGAGTAGGCTGGAAAGGCGCTCTTCAATCTTTTGCGGATGTTTTCAAACTTTTGTTTAAAGAAGATATAGTTCCCGATGCTGCAAATAAAAAAATACACACTCTTGCACCAATGTTAGCTCTGTTTGTTGCGTTTACAACTTATGCTGTAATTCCAATTGGACCCGGAATTACAATTGCAGGTTATCAAATTCCAATGGTTATTGCCGATGTTAATATCGGAATACTTTATGTTTTGGCTTTAGCATCTCTTGGAGTTTATGCAATTACTTTTGCTGGATGGTCATCAGGAAGTAAATATTCTTTACTTGGCGGCGTGCGCTCATCTGCACAAATGATTTCCTATGAAATATCAATGGGATTTTCAATCGGTGGTGTAATTCTTTTAGCAGAATCATTAAGACCAATGGCAATTGTAGAATCACAATCAGGCTGGATGTGGAATATATTTGTTCAGCCCATCGGATTTATAACTTTTCTTGTTTCAGCTTTTGCAGAAACTAATAGATTACCTTTTGATTTACCTGAAGCTGAACCGGAGCTTGTGGGTGGTTATCACACAGAGTACAGCAGCATGAAATTTGCAGCTTTCTTTTTAGCTGAGTATGCAAACATGTTAGTTGCAAGTACATTAATTGTAACTCTCTATTTGGGCGGATGGCAAATCCCGTATATAGAAAAATTAGGATTGTCATCAGGGTTAGTGCTTGCAATGCAAGTTGCTGGATTTTTTGTAAAAGTTGGTGTGCTATTGTTTTTCTTTATCTGGGTTCGATGGAGTATTCCAAGATTTAGATATGACCAGTTAATGAGTTTAGGCTGGAAAGTAATGTTTCCGCTTTCGCTCTTTAATATACTTTGGGTTGCAATTTTAATAATGATCTTTAAATTATAATTTAATATTGTTCATCTGTTATGAATGAAAATATTAAAAGGAGTTTTGATGTCTGATAATAAAATACCACCGAAAAGGAGAATGAGGGATTTAACTTTTGGTGAAAAAACTTACATCCCGGAAATAGCCAAAGGACTTGCATTAACTCTTAAGACTATGTTCAAGCCTAAGTTTACGATGGAATATCCGGAAGAAAAATTTATTCCACCGCAGTCGTATCGCGGAAGACCTGTGCTTGTGCAGGAGTTAAACGGTGATGAACGATGCGTTGCTTGCGGTTTATGTTCACGTGTTTGCCCGCCACTTGCAATTGAAATTCAGGCTGCTGAAACTGAAAAAGAAAAAGAAAGATATCCCGAAAGATTTGAAATAAATATGCTGCGCTGCATCTTCTGCGGATTTTGCGAAGAGGTTTGCCCCGAGGAGGCTATCGTTATGAGTAAAGATTATGAACTTGCATTTACAAACAGAGCAGATGCTATTTATGGAAAAGATAAACTTTTAGTTCCTGTAATTCAGTTGCAGGATAGAATTGATTTTTTAAGAAAATATAAATAAAAGTTCTGGTACTAAATTTTAGTTCTGATACTTAAGTATGATTTAAACTTGGGGTGAAATTTGCTCACTTCATTTTTCAAATTAAAGTCCAAAAACAAACTGGATTATTTTTATGCTGTCCAAAACACTTACAAGCGCAACATACGGAATTGATGCTTATTTAGTTGAAGTTGAAACACACGTAGAAAAACAAATTCCCGGTTTTATAATTGTTGGCTTACCTGATAATGCTGTTCGTGAAAGCCGCGAAAGAGTTATCGCAGCAATAAAAAATTCTAATATAAAATTTCCTCTTAAAAAATTTACAATCAATCTTGCACCTGCGGATATAAAAAAAGAAGGCAGTTCATTCGACCTTGCAATCGCAATTGGAATTCTTGCTGCAGAAGGATTAGTCTCCAATAAATTTTTAACAGATTCAGTTTTTCTTGGTGAGTTATCTTTAGATGGAACGCTGCGGCATATAAGGGGAACACTTCCAATCGCAGTTGAATCAAAGAAAAAAGGAATTAAGAGAATCATCCTGCCAAAGGAATCTGCAAATGAAGCTTCTATTGTTGATGGAATTGATGTTTATGGATTTGAAAACTTAACAGATGTAATTGCTTTTTTGAACGAAGAATCAAATCCGGAAAAGACAGTAACTGATAAAAACGATTTATTTTCTTCTGTCAATTCTTATCTACATGATTTTTCTGATGTTAAAGGACAGGAAAATGTAAAACGCGCTTTAGAAGTTGCTGCAGCGGGTGCGCATAATATTTTGATGATAGGACCTCCCGGATCAGGTAAAACAATGCTTGCAAAAAGATTACCATCAATACTTCCTCCGCTTACTTTTGATGAAGCATTGGAGACAACAAAAATTCATTCGATAGCAGGTATCTTACCAAAACATACAGCAATAATTACTGAGCGGCCATTTCGCAGTCCGCACCACACAATTAGCGATGCAGCTTTAGTTGGCGGCGGATCTTTTCCAAAACCAGGTGAAGTTTCTTTCGCACATTTTGGAGTTTTGTTTTTAGATGAGCTTCCTGAATTCAAAAAAAATGTGTTAGAAGTTTTAAGACAGCCTTTGGAAGATGCAAGAGTAACCGTAAGCAGGTCGAAATTATCTCTTGAATTTCCTGCAAACTTTATGTTAGCTGCTGCTATGAATCCCTGTCCTTGCGGATTTTTTACGGATCCAAATAAAGAATGTACCTGTGCACCGCCTCAAATACAAAGATACATGGCAAAAATTTCTGGTCCTTTGTTGGATAGAATTGATATTCACATTGAAGTTCCTGCAGTTAAGTACAAAGAGTTATCATCAAAAGCTGTTGGAGAAAAATCTGAGAATATTAGAATGCGTGTTATAGCTGCACGTCAGGTTCAGTTAAAGAGATTTAAAGATCACAAAAATATTTTTAACAACGGTGATATGGGTTCTAAAGAAGTGCGAACTTATTGTAAGTTGGATGAACAGGGTGAAGAATTATTAAAAATGGCAATGACTAAGTTGGGACTTTCTGCAAGAGCCTACGATAGAATTTTAAAAGTTAGCAGAACGATAGCCGATTTAGAAAACGCCGAAAACA